>NZ_JBFSUL010000094.1:0-12312 GCF_041467395.1 Vibrio sp. 10N.247.310.98
CACTGTGCAGTGACTCGACCAATTCTTAAAGAAGCAATTGATAAAAACGGTTTGTCAGATAAAGTCCTTATTCCTGCTGATGGTGAGACCTTGGAGTTTTAGATACCTGAACTAATCCGGTGACTCCCGATTTAAGTAAATAGTCTAAATGATTTCTGTCCAGAGATGTGTTATGCCGCCATGCTTTGGGACAAAAGCGACTTAGGGCTTTCGCTCGCTTGATAAAGACTCATTGTCAAAGTATGGGCCATGAGCCAGCATGCCACGTAGGACTTCTCGCTCAATGATTATCATCATGTTGTAACCTAGCAACATAGCCGCTTCTGTCCTCAACTCCTCGCAAGCGAGTTGTGCATTAAGGTTTTTTGAACTTTTTAACCCCTCAAGATTTGAGAAGTATATAGTAGCTGCTGAGAAAAAACGCTGATTAACGGGCATACCTAAATAGGACGCAACATCTTCCGGCGTACCGTCGTTGATGGTGGATAGTAAACCATCAATAACAGTTTGATTCTCCATGTTCTTTTCTAGAGAGATTTCTGCCATGTACTTCAATGCTTTCTCACCCCCCTCTAGGCTTCGATCTATAAACCAAGATATTTGGTTGTGGTGATCAACCTGATTTTGTCGATACAATTGAAGACCTAAGAGCATAAATGTAAATAAAGATAGGATTGGAGTGTAAAGCCCTCCAATAGCACTGCCCATTTGACCCCAGTCATCATTGCTTTCCCAGATGCCAAAACCGAAGGTATAAATATAAAATACAATAGGGCTAACTAATGTCCCCCAAAAAATCACAAGAATAGCTATGTGTTGCCAATTAAGTTTCATTTATTTTCCAAATATATCCGGCTAGCCAGTGGCATTGATATTAATCGAGTTAAATTAGAAGCTTCTTGGGACAAAAGCGCCTTAGAATGACGTAGAAGAGGACTAAGTTTAGTCCTCTTCGGAAACGAATTATTAATTAGGGTGCCAGTCTTCACCGTATTACACTTATAAGTGTTTAGTCCACACCTCGTTCTTCATTCAACTCCATTTTCTGAGAAATCAAAAAAACGAGATGGTAAGGCTTTCCTAACTATATAGCTGAAAGCTCGTGAACGTTGAAATTTAAGTACACTTTTATAATCAAACTCTTGTCCACGAATATCATCTCTTGCAGCCCGACTAATAGAGGCTTTGTCCCTATGATTCTGTTCGTTAGCAATTAACTCTAAATTTGGGTAACAGCCGTCTAGCTTTGAGCGTATTATTATTATGCTTTGCGCTTCTTTTTGAAATGCATATAGTTCATGTAACGGCATCTCGAATTCTAGAACGAACATATTATTAGAGGGGCTACGACTAAGAATCAAAGTAGTTGAGAGTTTGCTACTTAAATTTCTGGCAATCTTAGAAATTTCGTAATAATTATCTCGCATAACTTGAAGATTTCCCCAGATTAACTCCCAAGTTATCTCGTCGATATCTTTTGGTCTTCTCTGCTGAAAATAATACCCTTTTTCAAATTCATTATAAGCGCGTTCGTCTTGAGCTTCCCGCTCCATTTTGTCATGCTGACGGTCAGTTCCTGTATATACCAAATTACTACTCCTTTGCAAAGCTCCACATAACAACAATTCTAATTGATTTGTTAGTTTACTCTGTGCATACAGAAAACCATGGGATTGCCCGTGGATGAATGCTGATATCAAAGCACAGTGTTGGGACAAAAGCGCCTTAGTATTAATGGTCTAATTTTGCTTTTGTCCGGTTATCTTGGAAGGTAGTGTGCTTACCTAGATTTGCGGAAACACCGATTAACAGCCCAAGGTATAAAGTCATACGCAGCCCTGAGTAGAAAAGCAAAAAGTACCGAAAATACGACAACGTATACTATATCTTCCATAGTGTATGACGATTCAATGTCCTTAGGTTTGACTGTAGACATAACTCCCGATGTATTTGGTATAATATCGATTGCGAGAGGCTCTGACGAAATCACAGAAACATTTAGCTGATTGCCTTCAATAAACCTATCAATGACAACATTTTTGGAAGCTGGGCCCACGTTACTAAACTTTACAACACCGAACGTGTGTGGGGGTTCAGTTGTATAAAAAAACCTGTAGAGCAAAGGCTCTTTATCGGTGTCGACGTCTATCGTGAATAGGTAGTTGTCAATCGATGTTTTCCCCACATTCTTAAGCTCTATTGTTGATAGATATGATGCATTTACCTTCTGATCAAACAGCTTGTAATCACGATTACCTACAGATCGAGAAGTCAAAATCTCCGCTGGTTCACTAAGCTTGATCGAGACCTCTTTTTCGGGCATTAAGAGATCTTGAATCATCGGCCCAACTACTGCTCCACCAATTAGACCAATCAAAGTCAGTACCGTTGGGAAAATGTATGATGGAAACATCTGAGATCTAGCCATTCTCTCGATCCATGCTTTTTATAGTGAGTTTGTTTGCAACATACTTAATTTGTTCTTCTGTACTAATCGGCGTGTGCTCTTTATCTGATATCGATAGTTGGATTTCTAAATTTAGCTTCATGATGTTCTTGTCGTTGTTTGTGATTTCTGACTTAATTTCATCTACATAGAGTGAACCCAATCTGTTTTTGGTTCTAATATCACGATCCAAATTCTCTAATATTGGCTTTTGATACTCCTCAACACACGCCTTGACTTCATCCTCTGTTACCTTGCTCTTGATTTTACTTTTTACCACTTCATAAAGGCATAAGGTTACTGTTGCCGATAAAGACCCAACTAAATACAGAATAAAAGAACCACGCTCAACCTTATCCACATCTAAATGGATATTGTTGTTGACGAATTTTTGTATCCTATTACGACTGGTTCTCTTGTTCATGTCGCACATCGTTTCATAGACGCTTTGCTCTACAGCTTTATGAAAATTTGCTAAAAGAGCTGTCAGGGTTGCAGAAGACAGGCGTTCTGGCTTACTCACTAGTTTGATATTGATATCCATAAATTTGATCTATACCGAGTCAATAAATAAAAATTAGATGATTAAGGGTTGATAGTTCATTGGCCTATAAGTGTCAGAAACTATCATCGATAGACTAGGTCAATGCTGAGATGATTTATCGAAAGCTATTGTTCACCAACCCCATTTTATTCGCATCTACGTCTCACAACTCTCTGAAATCCTTAGCGCATCTTCAATCTCGACACCAAGGTATTCAATCGTGCTTTCTAACTTAGCATGACCAAGAAGCAACTGGATAGCACGTAAGTTCTTGGTTTTGGCGTAGATCAAAGAAGCCTTTGTTCGGCGCAGTGAATGTGTGCCGTATTGCGTTTTATCGAGTCCTATATCAGTAACCCATCGATTAACCATGGTGGTGTAGTAATGGTACGAGATGGGTTGCCCTTCACGCCGTGGACTTGGAAACAGATAGTCTGTTGGTGTCAGCGAGTTTTGAATGATCCACTGTGACAAGGTTTGTTGAGTCTTGGGTGTAATTTCGAAGTGTACTTCTTGTTGGGTCTTCTGCTGTTTAACGATAGTTCGCGACATTACGCAGCCGCTGCGACTGACATCTTGAACTTTCAAGTTGCGTAAATCACATGATCTCAATTTACAATCAATTGCCAAGTTAAAGAGTGCCAGCTCAAACAAACGCTCTTCAAGTTCTAGTCGAATACGGATGCGCCAAATGTCCTCTAGTTTGAAGGCTTTCTTCTGACCTACACGCTTTCCTTTATTCCAAGCTTCCATAATGTGCTCCTTACTTCATAAAAATGCTCTTTAAGTAAGGCAGAAATCAAAGACAATGCTGCATCCAGTGGTATGATTGACGGAATATTTCTATAACAAGAAAACTTCTAATGAATCAAACAGAACAACAGTATTTGAAAGAGCTTGAAGGCAAGCTTTGGAACGCAGCAGACAAGCTACGCTCAACGCTAGACGCAGCGCAGTACAAACACGCAGTGCTAGGTCTAATCTTCGTTAAATACGTCTCTGATGCGTTTAAGCTGCGTCAGGATGAGATCAAAGCCGACATTGCTAACCCTGAGCACGAATACTACTTAGATCCTGCTGACTTCTCGGAAGAAGAACTAGCAGAAGAGATTGCGATTGAACTGGAACAGCGTGATTTCTACACAGAGAAAAACGTGTTCTGGCTACCTACTGAATCTCGTTGGCAGTTCCTGCAAGATAACGGCCCATTGGTTATTGGTGGTGCTGAACTCGATATTAATGGCAAAGCTAAGAAAATCACTTCAGTTGGTCACCTCATTGACAACGCACTTGAAGGCATTGAGCGTGACAACCCGAAACTGAAAGGTGTGCTTAACAAGTCATACTCTTCACTGAAGATTGACCAAGCTAAGCTGAATGAGCTTATCAACCTGATCGCGACAATTCCCTTTGTTCATGCCGATCTAAACAGTAAAGACATCCTAGGTCATGTATACGAATACATGCTTGGTCAGTTCGCACTGGCTGAAGGTAAAAAAGGTGGTCAGTTCTATACGCCAGCATCCATCGTAACGCTGATTGTCGAAATGATTGAACCGTTTGAAGGTCGAGTATACGACCCTGCAATGGGTTCTGGTGGTTTCTTTGTTCAATCAGAGAAGTTCATCGAGCGTCATGCAAACGAGAAGAAGGTTGATGCCCTTACTCAGAAGCAGAAGATCTCAATCTACGGTCAAGAATATAACCATACAACGTGGCAGCTAGCTGCGATGAACATGGCGATCCGTGGTCTTGATTACGACTTCGGTAAAGAACCTGCAAGTACCTACACTAACGTACAGCACCCTGATCTTCGTGCTGACTTCATCATGGCTAACCCTCCATTCAACATGAAAGAGTGGAACACGGGCGTTGATGATAACGATCCGCGCTTCAAATACGGTCAACCGCCAGCAGGTAATGCGAACTTCGCATGGATGCAGCACATGCTTCATCATCTAGCTCCTGAAGGCTCTCAAGCTCTGTTACTGGCTAATGGCTCCATGAGTTCAAGCACCAACAACGAAGGCACTATTCGTCAGGCGTTAATCGATAATGATTTGATTGAATGTATGGTAGCGCTTCCCGGTCAACTGTTTACCAATACGCAGATCCCTGCATGTATTTGGTTCTTAACAAAGAACAAGAACCCTCGTGTTGACAAGGCAGGTCGTAAGCTACGCGGTCGCAAAGGTGAAGTGTTATTTATTGATGCGCGTAACCTCGGCTTCATGAAAGATCGTGTATTACGTGATTTCAGCTTTGATGATATCAAGAAAGTTGCTGATCTATTCCATGCTTGGAAAACTGGCGAAGAAGTTCACGGTGTGGCTTATGAAGATCAAGCTGGTTTCTGCAAATCAGCAACTCTTGAAGAAATCACCAAACATGACTTTGTTCTAACTCCGGGCCGCTACGTTGGTGCTGCTGAGGAAGAGGACGATGGCGTCCCTTTTGCAGAAAAGATGGTAACGCTGACCTCTAAGTTGAGTGAACAATTTGCTGAGTCGGCAACGTTAGAAGCTGAGATTAAGAAAAACCTTATGGGGTTGGGTTATGAACTGTAACGTTAATGATTTGGTCACATATGTTTCGCGAGGGGTAGCTCCTAAGTACACCGAAGAAACAAGTAATTCAGCTATCGTAATTAACCAAAAATGTATTCGAGACTATCGAGTTAACCTAGAGCTATCCAGATTAAACGATCTTTCAAAGAGAAAAGTTTTAGATGAAAAGATGGTACAACAATATGATGTACTTGTTAACTCAACAGGTGTTGGAACGCTTGGGCGAGTAGCCCAATACTTAGATGACACTAGTAACTTAACTGTTGATACACACGTTACAATTGTTCGACCTAATCACGAAACCATAGATCCGCTGTTCTTTGGTTATCTTATGAAATCAAAACAAAAGCTTATTGAAAGTTTTGCTACTGGAACTACGGGCCAAACTGAACTATCTCGTGATTCGATTAAAGAAATGGCTGTTGATTTTATTTCAGATAAAACTAAACAAAAAGGAATAGCAAGCTTTCTATTAGCCGTAGATAGTAAGCTACAGGTCAACACTCAAACCAACCAAACCCTAGAACAAATGGCACAAGCCATCTTCAAATCATGGTTTGTTGATTTCGATCCGGTCAAAGCCAAAATGAACGGCGAACAACCGGAAGGTATGGATGCAGCTACTGCCTCGCTATTTCCAGAAAAGCTCGTTGAGTCTGAGTTGGGTTTGATTCCTGAGGGGTGGGGTGTTGGTGAATTATCAAAGCTGTTTGAACTCCACAGGGGATTCGACTTACCAAAATCTAAACGCCAAGACGGGGAATATCCTGTCTATGCTGCGGGCGGTTATCATGGTGCCCACAATGAGTTCAAAATGGAGCCTCCGGGTATTATAACTGGGCGAAGTGGCGTGATTGGGAATGTATATCTATCTCTTGATAAGTATTGGCCACTAAATACAACGCTTTATGTTCGAGAGTTTAGAACATGCGGGCCATATTATGCCTACCACTTACTCCGTTCACTAGATCTAAAGTCCTTAAACTCTGGTTCGGCAGTACCGAGTCTAAATCGTAACTTTGTACACTCAACAAATGTGTGTCATCCGGACTCTGATGTATTGGCGAAGTTTGAAGAGATTGTTACTCCTCTGTTTGAAAAGATGGTCGCTAATAATGAACAAAATAAGTCTCTCTCAGAGCTACGCGATACTCTTCTTCCTAAATTGCTTTCCGGCGAAATTGAGTTAGGAATGCACTAGGAGTATGTTTTTTAATCAATTACTGAAGTTGTTTGGAAAGACCAAGCAGAATAAATCCAATGAGCATATTGGAACAGATGAAACGGCACCTCCTAAAGGTGAATCTGCCGTTATCATAGATGACGATGTAGCTGAAAGTAATCTTAATCAAGAGTTGCCAGTGGTAGATCTTGGAAATAGTGTATTTGAACCTGAACCTGAACCTGAACCTGAACCTGAGGGGCATCCACTACAAGAGTTAGCGAATGAAGCATATAGGGAAAGTGGAGCAAGTTTTAGAAGCGATATATTTCCCGAAAGTCAAAAAACGTTTCGCTCTAGTAGGCTCAACTCGCGACTCATACTTACTCCTTCCTTAGATAGTAAGTATCACGAATTGTGCATTTTAAATATCCAGTATATTTCAGTGGGAGACTATCTAAAGGTCAAGCAAAATGGTGTTTTTGATGTCAGTGGACGGTTCATTTGCGACCTAAACACTTCAACAAAGAAACTTGAGTATAGAGACACTCTAAAAGTAGAGAGTGTCTTCCCTGCAACATTCACGGCTCCCGCTTACTTGAAAGTCGAGGTAGTCGGTTATGAGGAGGTGTTGCTAGATTACATTGAGTTAACCTGTCCCGGGATCAGAACGCATGATGGGCAACACCTGTTGTCTGTTGCACGTGATTTTATCGATAACAACGCCCGCTCTAAAGCTCGTTTTGGCTATGAATTGCAATTAGTTCAAGATTCTTATCGCTGCTACGTTGTTCTTTATTATGGTGCTGTTGCTCAAGCTATTGATATTGACGTGGGCTTTGAATTCCAAGGTTCAGACGGATGTATTGTATTGGGAACATTGTCGCCTAGCCTATTATCTGAAGAGTCTCTTAACCATCTGATCCCCATTACTGACTACTATGATAGACCTCACTCACAATTGAAATATCTCAATAGAAATTGTTCTTTGGAGATCTTGATTGAAGGTGGACAAGTTCAGCTTTATGTCTTTCAGAGCAGTAAAGCTCAGGTGCAACAACACGCTTCAAGCTCAAGTAAACATCCCAACTCTCAAAAAATTAACGCAAGAGATTATCTAAGAATTGAAAATGGTAAATACCGCTGCTCACACTCAGGCGAAATTTTTGTTTCCTCTTGGTATTTTGAGAAGCTTCATGGGGTGAAACTGAGCGATGTTGATGTATTGAGAGCGGCGCAAACAGATGGTATTCAGCATGATAAAAGGTGTCGTATTGAGTTCGAGTCCGCAAAAAAAATCTGGGGGGAATTTGTCTATATGTATCCAGAAAAGTGGCTTGAGCAACAAAGTTCAAGGCTTTGGTGAACAGAGTTTAAGGGATAAAAATGATTACAGAAGACCAACTAGAACAACAATGCCTTGATTGGTTTACAGACCTTGGCTATCTCTACAAAAATGGCTACGATATCGCACCGGATGGCAACTCACCAGAGCGTGATGATTACCATCAAGTTGTTTTAAAGCAACGGCTATTAAATCAATTAGCAATCATCAACCCAGAGCTTCCGTTAGAGGCTCTGAATGATGTGGTTAACACGGTATCTTCCCCCGATACGCCAATTCTTATAAAAAACAACCGCGCCTTCCACAAGTTTGTGATTGAAGGGGTGCCTATCGAATACACGGCTGTTGAAGACGGCGAATCGAAGACAAAGCATACTCACGCTCAGTTAATGGATTTTACGACGCCTGATAACAATGAATTCCTAGTTGTTAATCAGTTCACCATTACTGGCACCAAGGGCAATCGCCGCCCAGATGTTGTGGTGTTTATTAACGGCCTACCCATATCTGTTATTGAGTTAAAAAATCCAGCCGATGAACATGCCGACATTTGGAATGCCTTTAATCAACTTCAAACCTACAAAGATGAAATTTCAGATCTGTTTGTTTTCAATGAAGCGTTGATTGTTAGCGATGGCTGGACGGCTCGTGTTGGTTCTTTGACTGCCAATAAAGAGCGATTCTTACCATGGAAAACCGTTGCTACAGAGGATGATAGACCGTTATTGGAGTTTCAATTAGAAACCATGGTTCGTGGCTTTTTCAAGCAAGATCTACTCATCGATTATATTCGTTACTTTGTACTATTCGAAACCGACAACGACAAAATCATCAAGAAAATTGCAGGTTATCACCAGTTCCACGCAGTGAGAGCTGCTGTTGAGGCGACGGTTCGTGCCGCCAATACCTCTGGTCACTTCCTTGAGAGCACTATCCCTGCACTAGAAAAGATTAAGCAAGGCAGTGGTAAGGCTGGGGTTGTTTGGCATACTCAAGGTAGTGGTAAAAGCATCTCTATGGTTTGCTACGCGAGTAAACTGTTACAGCAAGCCTCAATGAATAACCCAACGATCGTGGTGGTGACGGATAGAAATGATCTCGATGGTCAGCTTTACAACACCTTTGGGATGGCGCAAGAGACGTTAAAGCAAATACCTCAACAAGCGGACGACCGAGATGCGTTGCGTGAGCTGCTTTTAAATCGGCAGTCTGGCGGCATCATATTCACGACGATTCAAAAGTTTGCTTTATTAGATGAAGAGACTGAGCACCCTAGGCTGTCTGAGCGAAGTAATATCGTTGTCGTTTCTGATGAGGCGCACCGAAGCCAGTATGGCAATAAGTCAAAGATGGTTGAAGTGAAGGACAAAAACGGCACTGTAACGGGTCACAAGTACGTTTATGGTTATTCCAAGTATATGCGTGACGCATTGCCTAATGCTTCGTTTATCGGCTTTACAGGGACACCTATTGCAATAGATGACAAAGACACGCGTGGTGTTTTTGGTGAGTATGTCTCTATTTATGATATTCAAGATGCCGTTGATGATGGTGCCACTGTGCCTATCTATTACGAATCGCGCCTTGCTAAGCTTGATATTAACCAAGATGAAATCGAGCAGCTTAATGATAAAGTTGAAGATGAAATCGGTGAAGATGAAGAAACCGCTGATCGTGAAAAAGTTAAATCAGAATGGGCAACGCTAGAAAAGCTGGTAGGCGCAGAGCCTCGCATTGAACAAGTAGCAAAAGATCTGGTTGAGCACTTCACCACTCGAACATCGACCTTTCCCGGTAAGGCGATGATTGTTTCGATGAGCCGAGAAATCTGTGTCGACCTCTACAATGCTATTGTGGCAATTAAACCAGAGTGGCATCACCCAGATACCGATAAAGGTGTAATCAAGATTGTTATGACTGGCTCTGCATCAGACAAAGAAAAGATGCAGCCTCACATCCATGATAAGAAAACCAAAAAACTATTCGAGAAGCGCTACAAAGATACTGACGATGAGCTTCAACTCGTTATCGTTCGAGATATGTGGTTAACAGGATTCGATGCGCCTTGTTGTCATACCATGTATATCGATAAGCCAATGAAAGGGCATAACCTGATGCAGGCGATTGCTCGTGTTAACCGGGTCTTTAAAGATAAGCCCGGCGGTTTGGTTGTTGACTATATTGGTATCGCTAATGAGCTTAAAAATGCACTAAAAACCTACACTAATAGCCAAGGTAAGGGACAACCTACCGTCGATACGGCAGAAGCGTTTGCTGTACTAATGGAAAAGGTTGATATCATTCGAGGTATGTTCGCAACACCCGTTGATACAAAGGTATTCAACTACCGTCCGGACTTTGAAACGGATGCATTGCGCTTGTTACCGGGAGCAGTAAACCATTTATCAGGTTTGTCTCATACTGACGCCAACGGAAAACAAGTCAGAGACGGAAAGAGGCGATTCCTCGATGTGATGGCTGCTTTGGCTAAAGCATACTCACTGTGTAGCACCATGGATGAAACTCACGGTTATAAGAACGAAATTGCCTTTTACTCTGCGATCAAGACGGCTTTTATCAAGCACTCAACGGTAGACAAGAAACGTACCGATGAGGAGCGCAATACTGCATTGAAGCAAATCCTAAATAATGCTGTGGTAGCCGATGGTGTTGATGACATTTTCACTATGGTTGGTCTTGATAAGCCGAATATCGGGCTTCTTTCTGAAGAGTTCTTAGAAGATGTTAAGAACATGAAAGAGGAGAACCTCGCGGTAGAGCTGTTAGAAAAGCTGCTACGTGATGAGGTTAAAGCTCGCATGAAGAATGATGTCGTTCAGGAAAAGAAATACTCTGAACGTATTATGTCGACGCTTCAAAAATATCATAACCGCAGCATTGAAACGGCTCAAGTTATCGAAGAGCTGATTCAGTGGGCGAAAGAGATGCAAGAAGATGCGGCTTTGCTCGATAAGCTAAATCTCTCAGTTGATGAGATTGCTTTTTACCGGGCTCTGGTTGAAAACGAAGCTTCTGTGCGTGAGTTAGGTGATGATAATTTGCGTAAGCTAGCCATTGAGCTAACTAACCAACTTCGAAAGTCTGCAACTGTTGATTGGCAGAAGCGGGAGAGTGTTCGTGCCCGTATGCGTAATCTTGTTCGTCGACTATTACGCCGTTGGAAGTATCCACCTGATGCTGCTGAAGAAGCGATTAAGCTTGTGTTAGAGCAGGCTGAAGTGCTGGCTGATGGGTGGTACGCTGCATGATTTTAATAGAGGCAAGGTGTGAAAACCTTGCCTTTTGCATATTTATTTATCATTGACTTCCACTTTAGTGGGGTATTTGGCTCGGTCAGAATACATTAAGTAATGAATAGAGGGTTATTTAGAGCATCCACCCTAAATGATTTTTGTCCAACTCTGAGTCAGCATGTCGTCGCGACTCTGTGATCGCGACTCATGGCGAGTCCCAATGATGTCTTTTGCAATTGGAAGCAGTTAGCTTTGTCGACAAGAGCTGATAACAAAGAGAGCCAAAGCTGACTAAATTGATTAACCAATAACTTTCAATGTTTTTGGTTATAGTATGTGTAATATAAATCCCAATAATACTTGAGTTATTTTAAATGAAACAAGAAGTACATAGGTTTGAGCTATCAATAAATAGCACTATCTCTGAAGTCTATGACCACTTTACTAAGGCAAATAACGACCAAAGCCTCGATAGAATGTTTGAAGGTCTTCAAAAACAACTCAGGAAAATTACCTGCTCAGTGAGAGAGAGGGAATGTACTCTCATTAATGTGTACATTGCATACGGCAGAAGACAAGAGGACTTTGATGGTAAAGGGAAGACTTGTAAATCTTTTCCTACAAGGAGAATCGAAAGTATAATGAACACTCACTCTAACCTTTCTCCAGAAGACCTGCTAGGTAAGGCTTTACGATCTTTAGAGCATTGATCTGTAACTTTAACGCTTTCAAGATTAGCGCATGATAGCTAAAAATATGAGCAGAAAAATTAAGAGTAATTAAACACCATAGGTCAAGAAAATGAATCTATGAAAGAGGTCAATATGGCCTCTTTTTTGTATTGATTTCAAACATGATTAACTCGTTTATTGTCCAGAAGCGTTGTAAGCGTGTCATGAACACCGCATTCTAATCTTTCAGCACGAAGAATAAGATCATCTCTCCAACCCAAAGGAGAGTTGAAATGGCAAAACGACGTACCAACCTAGAATGG
>NZ_JBFSUL010000095.1:0-12301 GCF_041467395.1 Vibrio sp. 10N.247.310.98
GCTTACCTTTCGCAAGTCCTTGCAGGGCAAGGGGCTTCGTAATCTTGCCCTGAGGAGTTCATCCATCAGAACTATCTTTCGATGGATTGGTACTCCTGTTAATGTGCGCGGAAAGAGACCGCTTAGCAACACTGAGAGCTAATTGAGCATGGGTTTGAACAGGTTTGACAGCCTGTAAGCAAGTTCAAGAACTCGGGTTGAGTAAATAGCTGGCTTGTTTTTATGTGCATTAAAGCTTTAGAATAATAGTGTTTACCAATTTTGATTGCACCGTTGGTTGATTTTTTCTCGTACGAAACAACAGAAAATCCCATTTTTTCGAGTACTTCTGCTGAGCTCTTTATAGCAACTGTTGTGTAGTAGTCGGTAATGTTAGCGTGTTTTGCTAGAAACCTGAATTCTCTATTTAATTGTAGACGAAAAGGTCGCTCGTACAGCGAATGATGGCTCACCGCAAAATAAGCTAATTTTCGTCTTTTATTATAAGGAACGGTTTTTCTTAAATCTATTTCATCAATCGACTTTTGAGAAAGTGTTTCAATTTCGGAGATCATACCTTCAGTCGTGAATATAGTGCCTATGTTATGTCCTAATAGCTCCCCTGTGACGCTGTCGACATATTTATAGGCAATGAAACGTTTTTCATTGCAATATTTTAAAAAATCGATTTTATAGAGTCCATGCTTAATATTCTCATCAGAGGTTTTCTCATGAAAAACAAGTACAGAATTTACAATCTCACTATCATTAGAATTTCCAATCGGATATTCACAAACAGGATTGTGTTCGATCATCGATGTTGACTGATAATTTGCTCTGGCGATCAAGTTATTTAAACTACGGTATTTCTCTTCCATCAGAGTATTGAATTGATCAACTCTATTTTTAGAACTAGGGTCTTGATGTTGTAAATGACTAACTTTAGATAGATAAGGCTCAAGATCGTTGGTAAATTCTCGCAAAACACGAATACTACGGCTAAGAGTTGGTTTAGTTGTTCCTCTTTCCCATCGACTAAGTGTAACGGTATCAATGTTCGATAGATCTCCTCCGAGTAAGTTGAGCTTTGTAGCTGCTTGACTTTGTGTTAGTTCATTCGCGATTCGATATTTTTTTAAGTATTCGCCAAACACAGTAGTTTTCTCCAATCTTTTGCATAAGGCGAAGTATTATTATGTGTAGAAACTTAAGATGGTAGGCATCTTAATTTAAAGTCTGTTTGGCTATGCCTAATGATTTTTGATTGAGTATTGGTTATCCCACTGGGTTGTTTTTATGAGGGTTATTATTTCGGGTTGAGAAAGAAGTGTCGCTGTATCAATTTCGTATAAGCAATGTTCGAATGAGCGGTTGCCTAATTTAAAACCTCCTTTTTCTGACTCAATATCAAATGCTATTTTCTTAAATCCAAGTTGCTCTAAAATTTGTCCGATTTCAGGCCATGCACTAAAGAAATAATAACGTTGAACATTTGAATAGTGAATTAGGTTTATAAATTGAGAAACTAACATACATCGAAATATCTGGAAATTAGAAGAGTAACGATTATAATTACAAACCGATAACTTAGTCGAATTTTTATAACTGACAGATTTTGTCAGGTCGATATCAATGATTTTTGAATGAGTAACTTTGTCAAAATAGTCACTTTCGAATATAAAACTAATTGAGTGACCTACCAACTGCCCGCTTTCTGTTATAAATCTTTTTAAAATAGCTCGTTTGTTTTGTTGGTAGTCATATAGATTAATGTCGAAAAAACCCTTCGGTGTATGGATGGCTGTTTCGTAAAAGATTTTAAGGCTAGATAGTATCTTGTCATCATCTTTCAAAAGAAGTGGCATCTCAGTAATTAAAGTTGATTGTGGCTCTTGTGGCTCTTCATAACTTAATGATGAAAGCTTCGTTACCCTGTTATTAAAACGAAGTTGTTCAACCTCGTCTAGTAGCTTTGTTTCGTTTGGATTAGGTATTAATTCATAAAAGTCACTCAGGTCAACCTGTAAACAACGCAAGATTCTTAGGCATTTTGCAAGTGTTGGTTTGGTTTTTCCTCGTTCCCAACGACTGAGAGTTACCACGTCTACAGAGCGAAACTCTTCATTTGCAAGGTTTAACTTAACAGCAAGCTCACTCTGAGTAAGACCTAGTGAGACTCTCAATTCCTTTAAATAGTCACCAAACATACATTATCCCTAAGCGTAATTTGATCTAATTGAAGTATAGTCATCTATGATAGTTTATGGCGTTTTTAATAACCTATCTAAATGTAACAGACTCGAGATTACCGTTTTGAAACGGCATTGTGTATTTGTACAGGAGTTCGTTTAACTACTTATGCAGTTTGTCTTCACGGTTAAGAAGTAGGCATGTAAAGCTACATATGATTTGTTCATGCTAATCCTTGCTAGTTATTGATCTGTAGTATGGATTAATCACAAAAAGAGGTTTGTTTATGAATACGAATATGTTGTCTGAAAATTTACAAGCCGAAGCACTTATTGACGATGTTAATCAGGGATTGTTTTATCCTGTTTTTCAACCGATAACTAATGGCAATGGAACTGTCGGTGCTGAGGTTTTGTTACGTTGGGAAAAAGGGCACGATGTTGAATCGTCAATTCGCTGTCTGTTAGACTCTAAGAAGATTGCATGGTTTACTCAAATATTCTTGTTAAGAGTGTCCGAGGAATTATTGTCTCAGAAGAAAATGATTGATTTTCTGACTATTAATATCTCCCCTGATCACGTTTTAAGTTTCACTTTTCTACGTGATATTTCCCCAATTTGGCAAGCATGTAATAAGTTGGGTATAACCTTATGGATTGAGCTTACTGAGAATGAACAATACCCGGTTGGCATTGACGAGAAAAGGATGATGTCCCAGTTTGGAGTATGTCGTGGTCTTGGAATTAAAATCGCGATAGATGACTATGGCAGTGGTTATAACACTGGTGAAGCACTGATTAGGGTTGTTAAACCGAACATAGTGAAAATAGATCGGTCGTTAATGAGAAACCGGAGTGATAATTCGACCTTTTGGGAGCGTCTTAGATTTTTAGCTCGGAAGTATCAGATTGAATTGTTATCTGAAGGTATAGAAAACCATGAAGATTTACGTTTTGCACAATCGCAGGGCATAGATTATTTTCAGGGCTATCACTTAGGCAAACCTGGCTCATTGAGTCAATTGTCGAAACAAGGTGCAGCATATTGCTGATCTACTTAAAAATAGCGTGAATAAATTCGGGTTACTTTTAGTGTGTAAAGCATCATCGTTAGTTTCAAGAGTTTTAGGTTTGCCGGAACATAATGCCATTCTATTAGTTTAATCATGCCTACTTAGTATCAAGTGTTTAATGCCTGCCAGTTTATCTATTTATAACCATTTGTTAGCATTGGGACAAACAACAAAACATTGGAATCGTTATGTCGCAGTCACCTTTGGATCAAAAGGCTTTGGATCAAAAGGCTTTGGAGCAAGAGCTTTCAGGTCAACAGCCCTCCTTATCTCAAATTAATGTGTTTCCGGTTAAATCAGTAGGTGGGATTGCACTCTCTTCTGCTTGGGTCGAAAAACAGGGCCTTACCTTCGACAGACGTTTTATGTTGGCCTTGGCTGACGGCTCAATGGTGACGGCGCGTAAGTACCCTAAAATGGTCAAGGTGTCTTCTAGCTTGCAGCCAGACGGTTTGATTTTTACTTACGAAGGCAAAGAACCGCTGCGCCTAAAATATGCAAACTTCAAGATGCAAGAAGCGCCTGCAACAGTGTGGAAAGATAGCTTCACTGCGTATACCACCAACGACGAGGCGGATGATTGGTTTAGCGATGTGCTTGGTGTTCGCGTAGAACTTCTGTTCTGTGGTGAGCAATCTAATCGTGTTCGAGAAAAGCTTGGTCAGAATGTGAGTTTTGCTGACGGTTACCCAATGTTAGTGATCAGCCAAGCCTCTCTTGATGAACTCAATCGCCGCAGCCCTGAAACCCATTCAATGGATCAGTTCCGCACCAATTTTGTCGTCTCAAACACTGAAGCGTTTGCTGAAGATGGTTGGAAGCGCATTCGAATTGGTGAGGTTGAATTCGAAGCGGTGAAGCCTTGTGAGCGCTGTATCCTAACGACAGTCGATGTTGAGAGCGGCGAATTCAGAGCAACAAAAGAGCCACTCAATACCTTTTCTACGTTCAGAGCCAATGAACGTGGTGGCGTTTTCTTTGGTCAGAACCTTGTGGCGAAAAATGAAGGTCTGGTGAAAGCGGGTGACGTTGTTGAGGTACTTGAAACCAAAGAGAAAGAACACTACGAAGACTCTTGGGTCGAGTCACTGCACTTAACTTGCGTCGAGCGTGAAGAGATCGCTCGCGACTTCACAACCTTTTGGCTAGAGCCAGCGAAAGAGAACAATTTATTACCAAGCTATCAGCCGGGGCAGCATCTACCGATTGAAATGGTGATTAATGGCGAGAAAGTGTCTCGTCGTTACACGTTATCTTCTAGCCCTTCACGCGCAGGTCGTTTGGCGATTTCCGTGAAGCGAGTGGACGATGGTCAAATCTCAAACTGGCTCAATGATCACTTCCAAGTCGGTGACACGCTAGTTGCTCAGAATCCAGATGGCGCATTCTACTTAGAAGATAACCCAACACATCCATTACTGCTGTTATCAGCGGGAAGCGGCATCACCCCTATGTTGTCGATGCTTCGTTACTTAGCCGACCATGGTCAGATTGATGATGTGGTGTTCTATCACCAATGCAGCAGTGAAGAAGATATCCCTTATCAAGCTGAGATTGATAAGATCGCTCGCGAACATGCTGGTCTAAGTGTGATTTATTCACTAAGCCAACCAACGAAAGAGTGGGATGGTTTGTCAGGTCGTTTGAGTGTGTCTCATGTCGCCAAAATTGAGGACCTTCATAAGCGCCAAGCATTCGTGTGTGGCCCTGACGGCTTTATGGATAATGCCAAGAAATTGCTGATTCAAATGGGGCTGAATCCTCAGCATTATCATCAAGAAGCGTTTGGTGTTGCTCAATCAACGGAAGAAGCGGTGAAGCAACTGCAGTTGAGCGTTAACGGCTACCTGTTCGAAGGCAACAACCAATCAACACTACTAGAGCAAGCTGAGTCGGCAGGTGTGTCTATCGCATCAAGCTGTCGCGCGGGTTTCTGTGGTGCTTGTAAAGTGACCCTTGAGTCTGGGCAAGTTCATCAACCTGATGTACCGGCGTTGCAAGAGCATGAACGCAACATGGGGCAAATACTGGCGTGTTGCAGTGTGCCTCAAACTGATATCGAAGTTGTAGACTAACTCGGTAGGTCGGAAGGCCAGAAAGAAAAGCACATTGAATAGAAAAGGCCGGAAGTTCACTGAAATGAACTTCCGGCCTTTTTGATTCTAAGATTAATTCAAACAATTAATCGTAGATCGTTGGGATCGGTTGACGCTTGTGCTGTGTTGCTTTGTAGATGCCTACTAAGCGGTCTGACACGTCTTGAGGGACTTCTTTACCTTCAAGGAAATCATCGATTTGGTCGTAAGAAAGGTTCAATGCTGCTTCGTCGGCTTTCTGTGGATCAAGCTCTTCTAGGTCGGCAGTAGGCACTTTCTTAACCAATAGCTCTGGCGCACCTAGCGTTGCTGCAAGTTCACGAACTTGACGCTTGTTCAGGCCAAACAAAGGCGCTAAATCACATGCGCCGTCACCGTGCTTGGTGTAGAAGCCAGTGATATTTTCAGCTGAGTGGTCAGTACCGATGACAAGACCGCCAACGTAACCTGCAATTTCGTATTGTGCGATCATGCGAGCTCGAGCTTTCACATTGCCTTTCACAAAGTCGATTTTTGCTGAATCTGTTGGTAGTAGGCCTGTGCCCTCTAGAGCAATGTGAGATGCAGCGTGAAGCCCATCAACACCCGCTTTAATGTTTACAGAAACAGATTGAGAAGGCTGAATGAAAGACAGCGCAAGTTGCGCTTCGTCTTCATCTTTTTGTTCACCGTAAGGCAGGCGAACCGCGATGAATTGGTAGTCGTTGCTACCAGCGTTTTCATTTAGGCTATCAACGGCCATTTGTGCTAAACGGCCACAAGTTGTCGAATCCACACCGCCACTGATACCAAGGATCAGAGACTTGCAGCCTGACTGCTGAAGTTTCGTTTTAATAAAGTCCACACGACGAGTCACTTCGAAGTGAGGGTCAATTGAAGGTAGTACGCGCATTTCGTCACGAATTAACTGTTCCATTCGTATTCCTTTCCTGCAAGCAAATTAAAAATCTAGTGTTATCATACCTAAATCATCCGATTTAAAAACCTCTTTGCACAAGCTTAGAAAGAGAAGGCAGTAATAAACAATGGAAAAAATAGCCATTTTCGGTAGTGCGTTTAATCCACCGAGCTTAGGGCACAAAAGTGTGATTGATTCGTTGGCTCACTTTGACAAAATTCTACTCGTTCCAAGTATTGCCCATGCTTGGGGAAAAGAGATGCTAGACTTTGATATGAGATGTCAGTTAGTTAACGCATTTATTAGCGATCTTTCACTGGATCAAGTGGAGCTTTCTTTGATCGAAAAGAGCCTATTTACCCCAGGTGAAAGCGTCACGACTTATGCAGTGCTCAGTGAACTTCAAAAGTTACATCGTGACGCTGAACTGACGTTTGTTATTGGCCCAGATAACTTCTTTAAGTTCTCATCTTTCTATAAATCAGATGAGATTACCGAGCAGTGGTCTGTAATGGCTTGCCCTGAAAAAGTGAAAATTCGCAGCACAGACATACGTAATGCACTGATAAGTGGAAGCGATGTTGCAAAACTGAGTACAAAGTCAGTTACAAAGATGTTGCAAGATAGTGGACTGTATCAGATAATGTAAGTTCACTAATCAAGAGGTCAGAGGACTATGCTAAAGAGCGCGATATCAGCGACGTTGATCATGGCAGCATGTAGTATGCCTGCGTATGCTGAGTGTGATTTTTTTAGCTTAGATTCAATCATGCTGACTTCTGATGAAGATGACAATTGTCTAGATTTCTCGACCAGCATTGAGTCTTTTGGCCAACGTATGATGGAAATCAGTGGGCTGAGCGATGATGAACCTGAAAGCACACCGGACTATTGGTCTGATTGGGTACTTCAAAGTAAAGACTCGCCATTGCTGACACAAAGCATTGAGTCAAACTATGTTGGCTTGGGTATGTGGTTTCCAGAAGACCTTGAAGACGAGGAGTATGATATGTCTACAGAGGAGTGGTTGATGAATCATGGTCTTCAACTCAGCATCGGTTTTGGCGAGAAAGTCGAAGGGCAGCCGCGTATGCGCTTTGATTATCGTTGGCACGACTCACGTGACGCCGACCTAATGATGCAGGTTGAGTTGCCATTTTAGACAGGCAGATGCACAGATAGATTGCTATCTACGTCTAAATAGTAAAAATTAAAAAAGCCGCAAAAACTCAGTTTTTGCGGCTTTTTAGTATCTGGCTTGCGAGTTTTAATACCAGCACTCACTTTCCGCCAAGCTATAAATCTTCACCAAAAACAAGCATACACAGTTGCTCGAACTCTTCTTCTTTACCTGAGAACAGATCATCAATCACAAGTGGACGTTTTTGACCTGACTGCATGCGCTTCTTCGCTTCTCGCATCACCATCACCAGAGTGTGCTCTTGTGGCAAGTTTGAGTCATCAATGTTCCATTGATTGAATCGCTGAGAAAGAGCACTTTCGCAAAGCAGGGGTTTAAACGACAACACTTCTTGCTTCAATACAGAAAGCATATCTTTAAACGCTTGTTCCGTATTATTGGCATTAGAAGCGCGAGCTTTGGTTTGTTCTAGCTTTTCTAGTAGTGCCGAAGAGAGGTTCGTTTGCGTGATGTAACCCGCTTGTCTTGGGAATGAATCCGTCAAACGAACAGAAAAATCGACACGGTTAACCTGAGTGTTTGGAAAGTAGGTCAGTGACGTTAGGCAGTCGTATGGAATCCAGACGCTTTGTCCTGGTTCAACGGCATACTCTTGTTTGCCTAACTTAATCAAAACCAAGCCACTTTGAACCGATACAAGGCTATGTTTAAGTACTTTCTTGCGTGGTGTGATCACCAAGTGTGAAAAGTAAGCCGATGTATATTCAATAGCGAAGTTCATAGATAGTACCTTAATTTTGGGGCGTCAAGATTACCGTTAATCTTAAAGAATGCCAACAATAACAGGGGATTTTCAATGTTTCTGGTCTGACCTTGTCAAAAGTATGGGCTCTGTAGCTGCGAGAAGTCAAAACAACGCGTAGAATGAGCCAGCTTTTTATTATATGAATTAAAAAATGACCTCTCCAACCGATCCATATGTTGATATTCGCCCTTACGGCGATGATGAAATTCCAGCGGCACTAAACCGTCTTATTAATGATGAAGAATTTATCAGTGCAATCTTGCACTACCGTTTTTCAAACCATGCGTCTTGGTTCAAAGCATTAATGAGCCCGATTTTGCGTGTGTACTTAAAAATGAAATGGAGCAAGCTGACTAGCGTTGAATCCATTCAGATTGAAGTGAAAAAGTACTTACGCGACACGTTAGCGAAAACCACTAGCGGTGTGACGTACACTGGTATCGAGTCACTGGATGCGAACCAAGCTTATCTGTTTGTATCAAACCATCGTGACATTGCTATGGATCCTGCGTTGGTAAATTACGCTCTGCATCAAAATAATCATCAGACTTGTCGTATCGCTATCGGAGACAACCTGTTGAAAAAGCCATGTGCGACTGAATTGATGCGTTTAAATAAGAGCTTCATCGTAAAGCGTTCTTTGAAAGGACCGCGTGAGATGATGAAAGCGCTAGGGCAGTTGTCTTCTTACATTAAGCACTCTCTAGAAACGGGCAACTCAATCTGGATCGCTCAAAAGGAAGGTCGTGCGAAAGACGGTAACGATTTTACTGAGCCAGCAATTTTGAAAATGTTCCACGTTGAAGGACGTAAGCAAAAAATTGCTTTCCCTGAATACGTGAAGTCATTGAAGATTGTTCCTGTGGCTATTTCTTACGAGAACGACCCATGTGACACGGCTAAAGCGATAGAGCTTTTCGAAAAAGACGTAAACGGCAGTTACGAAAAGGGTGAGTTTGAAGATATCGAAAGTATCATTCAAGGCATCATCGGTAATAAAGGACGCGTTCACGTTGGCTTCGGTCAGGTTATCGACCAAGATTTTGATACCCCTGAAGCGCTTGCTGAAGAGATCGATCGTCAGATCCACGATAACTACAAACTGTTCCCAGTAAACTTGCTGGCAGCAGAAAAAGAAGATGAGTCGATTACAGCGGCCGTTAAACAAGAGTTTGAAGCTAAACTGTCGAGCCTGCCACAAGGTGCGCGTCAGTACTTGATCGATAGCTACGCCAACCCAGTGAAGAACATTGGTTAACGAACGTTAGTTAGCTTGCTAGTTGATTAGCAACTTGATTGAATTGAAAAAGGAGCCTTGGGCTCCTTTTTTGTTTCTGAATCACCATTTGTTGCTGCGATCGAGCATTAACGTATTAGAGCATTAGAGCATTAGAGCATTAGAGCATTAGAGCATTAGAGCATTAGAGCATTAGCCTGAATTAGCGAGCGACTGCACCACCGAGATCTAGATTGGTTGGCCATTTGGTTACGGTGTTACCGCCCAGATAGATGTTGCCTTTGACTGTCATGGTCTCGGGGAATGTTGTAATCCCAGAACCGCCTATATAAAGGTCGCCGTCAATCACGATCCCGTTGGGTAACTCGGTTAAAGGAGTGCGGATCACGCTCAGATCGCCTTTTACTCTAAAGCCATTCGGTAGCCTTTCCAGTGGAGTGTCGGTGAGGTTGATAAAGCCGCCCACTCTTACACCTCTTGGCCAGCTGGTGATTTGGCTGCCAATCAAGTCGACGTAACCTTTTATCTTAACCCCGCTCGGGACTCGAGCGAGTTGGCTGTTAGAGCCTTTAAGGCTGCCGTTCACTTCTAACCCTTTGGGTAGGCGTGTGATCGCAGTATTCTCTATATTGAGATTACCATCTACCACCAAGCCAGTTGGAAGTGATGTATAAGGCTTATTTCGTAGATATAAGTTTCCGTAATTATCGAGATGGTTCAATATTTGATAGTGATCGAGTGGTTCAGCACTGACATTTGTTATGGTTAAGGAACCAATAATAAGTGCAATTATTCGGAGCATAACAAGCTTCTTATTACGATAGACGCTTACACTATAATGGAAAAATTAATCTCGCATAGTGTTTTACCCATTTGGCGGTAGATTAACGAGGAATGGAGCAAAGATGATAGGTAAATTAATGATTAGAGTAAATATACGAATTATTAAGGTCTTTCTGATAGCCGCTTCAGTGTTTGGCTCAATGTCTGCGAGTGCCAACAAAGTAATTTCAACGCCCGGTAAAGCTGCGGTGGTGGTGACACAAGGCGGTCAACAGCAACGAGTTTGTTATTACGATGACAAGGCTTATAGCATTGGGGCAGTGTTAGAGGTGGGGGGCGTAGTGATTCAGTGCGCTGCAGAAAACGATTTTGAGCAAAATGGGTCACTGGCTTGGGTTCAATTAAAAAAAGACGAGTAATTCACTCGTCTTTTAATAAGCATATAAATGCTTATATTAGCGCGCTAGAGAGCGAGTCTTAAGTTCAAAAATAATCTTCTCAGCGCTAACTTCAAATTTAAAGCGAGCGTGCAACTCTGTGCTTTCTTCAGTCATCTCTGATGCTTCGAACTCAACGTTGCTAGACACTTGTTTAGCAAGTTCAACATACTTAGCAAACTCAGCTTCAATCAGTGCTTTTGAGTTTCCGTAAACCGTTACTTCAGCAACATCGTCGCCTTCTTTAATGATGAACCCGATTTCGCCTGCACAGCCGCAAGCCTCACATACATCGTTGTTACCAATATCTTGGCTCATAAATAATCCTCTTACAAAGTCTGAGGTTATTCTAACGAGCAATTTGAACTGTATCTACAAAAATTAAAACCTTTGAACTAATTTATACTGGTATGCTATGTTGTTTGTTAAGGTGTTTGATGAATATCTACATTCGCGCCGCCAAATATGTATGTGATTTACCTCACGTTTTGTTGAAAAGGAATGTTATTAATATGTCAGAATATCATTCACTTAGTTGCGCCAGAAATGATTTTATAAGACTATCTATCGCTTGATAGGTATTTATACAATGAATTTTTCGTTGGGTATTTCATATTCTAAGTAGTTATTTAAACTTATCGACTTAGGATTGTAAGGTGATTTTCGAAGAATAATTAGACAAAGTGTCCAAAGAGGCATCACTGTAAAATTGTTCGTACATAGTATTTGTGTGAATTTAGTTATAAATACTTGCGAAAAAATACCTTGCTCACATAATGCTGATAACGATTTTCATTCTGACTTCATTTGATTGAGTTAGATGGATTTACAAAGAGAAGAGCCTGAATATGCCAAAGCGTAGTAAAGAAGATACAGAAATCACGATCCAGAAAATCATGGATGCCGTTGTAGACCAGCTACTAAGATTGGGTTACGACAAGATGTCATACACGACGTTGAGTCAACAAACGGGTGTTTCTCGTACAGGTATAAGTCATCACTTTCCAAAGAAAACGGATTTTACTGCTGCTCTAGACGGTCGTATTTTCAAGATGTTCATGGAACACATTGACTTCGAAAATGGCCTTGACGCATTTTCAGCTAGCTGGGTTGCAGCACTTGAAGACGCTGAGTTCCTAGCAATCTTACGTTTACTTTTCCATCATATCGTTACTGCTGAGAGCGCACATGAGTTCGCTGCAAACGGTATTGATCGTCTATACAAGCTGACTGAAACTCAGTTTGGCGATACTAGCGGTAAAGAACTAGAGTGGTTGATTGGTAAATCATTGATTCGTATGAGCCAATAATCAGCACTCAATAAAAGAAGCTCCTGCGGGGGCTTTTTTTGTGCCTGCCGTTTCACTTCTTGTGCGTTTTTCTCTCAATCCCACACCGATGTTGCTGTTTGCTGAATGATGTTATTTCTTTTCTTTTTATATGCTTACGCCCGCGGCTTGTTTTTCTCTTCAGTGTTAAAAGCTAAGTAACCCTAACAAGTAGAGTTCATTTCTAGAGCCTCAAATGCTCAAGGTGAGTCGTTTTGGTGCTTGCTGTTGTGGTTGTTAATAAAATTGAGTTTAAGCCGAGAGAGTGGCTGTGAGCCAATAAAAAGGTTCATCGCGGCTTTCCGGGGAAAGCCGCTTTTATCTTCAAGAAGAAG
>NZ_JBFSUL010000096.1:0-11880 GCF_041467395.1 Vibrio sp. 10N.247.310.98
CGCTTACCTTTCGCAAGTCCTTGCAGGGCAAGGGGCTTCGTAATCTTGCCCTGCCTTGGCGGAGTGAGTGTTTGAGATTTGATTTTACCGAAGACTTCACATCCTGCCCGAAGGTAAAGTGTTTTGGCAAGCGTGCTTCGGAAACGTTGTTATCCACATTCATCTCAGACTTTACAGCTCGAAACAATCGCCCTGGACCTAAAATTTTCGTAGAGTCTTGTGATTGATAGGCGTCTTGTTCAACTAAGGCTTTTACTATTCTTTGATTTAAGCCACCGCCTTGCTCATGAAGAGCCATTCTATGAACTTTATTATCTCTTGCTAACCATTCAGATATATTATTAAATCTTTCTCTACCATTTTTGTTATACAAGTTTCTCAATTCATGGCTAAACGTTATTTTAATCTTAGGCTCATAGCCCAATAATTTTAGAGTTCTTAAAACTGCAGGTTTTGGGGAGTGGTCTAATAAAGACTGCACAAAAGTGTTCATCAATTGTTTATCAGACAGCCCGCCTGTAGGGATTTTAAATCCAATATAGCTATAAATATCAGGAGCCTTTGAAAACAAAGTAGGGAACTTATCAAATGGGCTAGTTGAAGCGGCAATTATTTTTTTTGGTGATGCTAATTTAACTCGTTTATTATTTTCGATTAAAAGCCTACTGTTTCGTCCTCTTCCAGTGAATACATTAATTACCTCACCATCATTTTCAAACTCCAGACGAGAAACTCGGTTAGACTTTAACTTGGGATGATTTTGATTGTACTCTTGCGAAATTTTGAATAGTTCTACGATATTCGCCAACATCCGGCTTTTACCTGTCCCATTCTTACCTATCAGGACTGTAACTATGTTTGAGTGATTAACAACTGAAGAGTCAACTAAAGAATATTCTGCACCATCTAAGTACGCTTTTGTGATTTTCATGATTTCAAGTCTTATTATTCAATTAGTTACATTGTATTAAAAATGCCTATTGAGTACTAGGTCTACTTATATTTGCTAGGAGCCCACGGTGCAGTTTGCATCCTACGTCTACCACGAAATGGCATTAGGTTATCTTTCGCGGCTTGCTTGATTAGATTGTCAATGCGGCCATGCAGTTCAACAAGCTGTCGGTATTCGTTGCGCCAATAGGCAAAACTGAGCAATTCTTTCGGATTAAACTCGCGTCGTTCAGACGTGATCAAGGTGGCACGGTCAAAGTGAACCCTAAATCCATTCCAACGATGATCTAAGGGCAAATAACCGCGAGCGGGAAAGTTTGTGAGTTTCGGTAAAGTAATTTAGCCCATGCGAGCAAGTCTGTTCATGACATTACGTAGATCGGAAGAACACACAGAGTAATCCAATAATCTAACCAACAAACACAAACTTAGAGCGAGCTGTAAGTTGGGTTTAAAAAACTCAGCATGAAAACTTACAGACGAGCTCGTGTGAGAAAACTTAACTGGCTTAGTGGATAACCCAAAACAGAATTCAACGTGTGCAGCCAACAAGAAACACGGTGGCGTGCGTAAAATCTGAAAAAGAAACGACAGCAATGCCCACAAGGTTTACACACAGCGCGGTGAATTATGAGTACAAGAAGATGTAAGTCAGACAGACGGAACAAATGTTCTCGTTGATCTGCCTTGTGTAAACGAATCATGTAGATGTTGGCCACACATATAATGATTGGGTTAAAAGAGCGTTTAGAGAATGCTGGTGAACTCAATATGCTTGAGGCACCAGTTGTATTAAGGGTTTAAGAGAAAACGATGACAAGAATAACTTTGGAAAATAGTGACATTACAACTTTGCGCTTACATTTTTGGTGCGTATTATGTACGTTATGTTAAATGGATTTTGATGTTTATAAGGCAGGTATCTTTGTGTGATGCCCTGCCTTTGTATTGTGCCGATATTCTCTAATTTATACTGTGTATTTAACCATACTAGCTATTTACCATAAAATACCTAATAACCAGTGATAATAATCTTCGATTTTAACCCTGGTATTAGTTAGAGATTAACCGCCAGCAAATTTAACTTTGTAGCCTTTCTTTTCAAGGTGCGCTTTGATCTTGTCGCGCGCGTCACCTTGAATTTCGATGTTGCCATCTTTTACTGAGCCACCGCAGCCGCAAACTTTCTTGAGTTCTGCTGCCATTAGTTTTAATGGTGCGTCATCTAGGTCTAAGCCAGTTACGACAGAAACGCCTTTGCCTTTACGGCCTTTGGTTTCTTTTTGGATTCGAACGATACCATCGCCTTTAGGACGTTGGACTTTCTCTTCTTCAGGCTTAATGCGACCTGTTTCTGTTGAATATACTAGGCTCATAATTTACTTCTTTTGTTGCTCTGCTTTTTGTTTTGCGAGTAAGTAAGCTTCTATATGGCGTTGGATTGCAACCTTGCCGCCTTTGATTAAGCGACCGTTAAACATGCAATACCACGCATTAGGCTCACCGGTGTCATTCTTGATTTGGTAGCCGTTGAAGTTTTCAGTCGAGCCACCAGTTCCTCTCGACTTATTTAATGACATGAATTCTTTTGGATCAATAATAGATGCGGTATCAATCCACCAATCAATACTCTTTTTCACGGCAGCTAGGTTGCCCTGAATAACGTTGTTTTTTAACTTAGCACGCCAAACTGTGTTGTTAGCATCTATCGATTGAAGATGGACGCTTCGGTAAATTGAATTAGCCATATCTATTAATCATCTTTCTGTTTTCACTGCATTAATCATAAGTATACTAATAATGATATCAAGCATAATATGGTAAAAACACCTGTCGAGGTATGGTAATTTGAGAAAAAAAGTCCCTATTTTAACTGACTCTGTGATAATTAATTCATTTGTTGAAAAATTAAACAGCAACGCGACAATAGAAATTATAGATGAGTTGACAGGATTTCAATACTCTCGCAATTCACTGTTGGGCATTTACAGTGATTGGAATCGCTATCATGCGTTCTGTACCAAACATCGTATTAACACACTTCCCGCATCTATAACCGCTGTTCGTCGTTTTCTTGAAACGGAGTCTAACGATAGAAAATACGCATCGCTAAAACGTTACACTGCAACGCTTAGCATGTTACATACTGTGTTGAGCTTTGCTAACCCGATCAAGCACAGGCAAGTTCGCTTTACCCTACTCCACTTACAATCTCAAATGGCCGGTGACGCTAAACAAACCAATGCTATGACATCTGTGCATCTCACTGATTTGAATACGTTACTCTCCCATGAGAAAGCAAACCTGAAAGAGATCAGAGACATTGCTATTTATAACGTGATGTTCGAGTGTGCTTTAAAGCGCTCAGAGCTTAAGTTGTTATCGATGAGTGATGTTGAGTACGTTGAAGATCATTACCAAGTAACAGTCAAAGATTCGGCTTATCAGTTGTCACAAATAGCCAGTGTTGCACTTCAACGTTGGCTTTCGTTTACTGGTATACAAGATGACTTGCCAGTATTTCGTGCGATAGACAAGCATGAGAATATTGGTTTGCAGCCTTTAGATGATTCGTCCATCTATAGGATATTGAGAAGAGCTAGCGACTTACTTCAACTGCCAGAAAATCACCATTTCTCTGGAAATTCGATTCGTGTTGGTGCTGCACAAGAGTTGTCGAAACAAGGTCTTAAGGTTAGAGAGATTCAGGACTTTGGTCGCTGGCTTAGCCCTGCCATGCCAGCCCAATATGTGGGTTTCACGGGAACGGCTGAGAGTGAGAAGATGAAGTTTAAGGCGCTAATACCTTGGCAATAAACGGTTCGTAATTACTTGGCTATAAGTTGTGGCTAAATGATAGATTCGTAAAAAACGGCTAGCTTTAAAAACAAAAAGTGCCTTGGCGAAAGCTTAAGGCACTTTTGGGTTCAGCTCTAAGTGAACGAAAACGAGTTAGAAACCTAAGAAAGGCTTGTTCTCACGCAGTTTTCTAAGAACTGGCTGAATTTGTGGCCGTCATGCTCAACCATTTTAGGGAACATGGAGATTGGCGTCATACCTGGGAAGGTGTTGACTTCGTTCAGGTAGATCTCGTTGTCTTGCGTTAAAAAGAAGTCGATACGAGACAAGTGACGAAGCTTCATCTGGGTGAAGACTTTTCGTGCGCTGTCTGCAATCAATTCACGCTGTTCGTCAGTTAAATTACTTGCTTCAACTTCAGTGATCGAGTGGCTGTCTGCACTGTACTTCTCTTCGTAAGAGTAAAATGCGCCATTCGGTGCAATCACCTCACCCGGCTTGCTGATGTGTAGCTCGCCATCGATTTCATAAGCAGCAATTTCTAGCTCTCTAGGCACCACTGATTTCTCAACCAATACTTGGTCCGAGAAAGTGAACGCCTTGTTGATAGCCTCGCTTAAATCTTCTACTTGGTTAACTTGGTAACAACCTACAGAAGAACCTTGACGAGCCGCTTTCACAAACACTTTACCCCAGTTTTCAAATGCTTGAGTTGCTTGTGAGTGAGCTTGATCATTGTTGTCTGATAAGAACAGGTACGGCGTGTTTGGAATACCAAGTGCGTCGTACCAAAGCTTTGACGTGATTTTGTTAAAGCTGTTGTTGCTTGCTTCTGGACCACAACCTAGGTATGGAATTTTAGCCATTTCAAACAGTGATTGAATGTCACCTGTTTCACCAGGGAAACCGTGTATGCAAGGCACAATGAAATCGACTTTAGATGCTAAATTGTCACCGCGTAAGGTTTGGTCGTTAATATCAAGATAAACCAATTCACCTGAATCAAGACACCAGCCTTCGTTCTTAATTTCAACTCTTACAACGTTAAAATCTGCAACGCTATTAAGTTGATCAAAAAGGTAATTGGCTGAAACTAAAGATACTTCATGCTCTGAAGATCCACCGCCGCAAAGTAGAAGGATGTTTGTGGTGTTCATGGGTAAATTCGGTCCTTGAAACTAGGAGTACTGACTTCAATGATAAACAAAAGTCGAGATAGGTACAGTGTTTTGATTGTTAAAATTGCGTTCGAAAGATCGAGCGATTAACTATTAAACAAAACAGCGAGTCTTAAAACAAAAGAAGGAGCATTTGCCCCTTCTTTATGAATCAAAACTTAGTTCAACTTGTTAAGCGTTGGGTATTCAGAGTTCTTGATGTCATCAATGCTCTTAACGAACGGCTTCAAGTTTTGGAAAGTGTTCGGCAGTGTTGAGATTGCCTTTTTAGCTTCTAAGCGTGTTGCGTAGTCACCATAAAGTACCGTGAACCACTTAGTGCCGTTAACCATTTTGTAGTTTTCCCAAACTGGTTGAGAAGTCGTAGGTAGCATTTTCACGAAAGAATCGACTTTACTTTGGCTGCCAACAGCAACAACTTGAACTGTGTAACCAAAACGTTGGTTCATGTCTTGTTGTTTCTTGGTTGGGCCTGTCACTACTGCAACTGGCTTAGCTTGAGTCGTTTGAGCGACTTTCTGTTCAACAGGTTCGGTTCTGATAACGTTGACAACATTTTCTTCAACAACGCTTGTTTGCTCAGATTGAGATACAACTGGAGCTTCAACTTTTGCCGTTTTGTACTCTTCTTGATAACTATCTGAAGTGACATTGGTAACGTAGTCGTCAGATACACATGCAGCCAAGAGCAGTGGCAAAGTCACAATTGCAAATTTTTTCATGGAAAGCTCTATATCCTTAATAATAATTACTATAAATCATGCCGATACGTCGGTTTAGAATCAAGTTAACTTTGGGATTATATACCATTAGTGGGTGACCTATTTCACAAACTTTATGCAGGGTTTGCTTATTCATCTGAATTCGGTGAATTTGCCATCAACCTGTGAGTGCAAAGTAAGTTACGATGAACTTACGTGCATTGCTAGGATATGTCTATGAATCATCTTGATCCCCTACTTAAACCCCGTTCAATCGCTGTTGTTGGTGCTTCTCAACGAGAAACACGCGCAGGATATATTGTTATGAACAATTTGTTGCATGGGGATTTTAAAGGTGCGGTGATGCCGGTTACGCCGAAATATGATTCAGTGGCCGGTGTGCTTTCTTACAAGAACATTTTGTCGTTACCGATTGTTCCTGACCTCGCAATCTTGTGTACCAATGCGACCCGTAATGTCGCTATTTTTGAAGAACTGGCTGAGAAAGGTATAGCCTCTGTCATTGTGCTTTCTTCAGACATGCAGCAAGAAAGCGATAATGGTGAGACGTATGATGAACGATGCCTAGCGATTGCCAAAAAGCACAACATTCGAGTGTTGGGTTCCAATAGTTTGGGGGTGATTGTTCCTTGGTTAAATTTGAACGCCTCATTCTCTCCAGTGACAGCATTACCCGGTAAGATCGCCTTTGTTTCTCAGTCGGCAGCTGTGTGTACCACTATTCTCGATTGGGCTAATGACAAAGAGATCGGTTTTTCGGCGTTTATCTCTATAGGCAATGGTAGCGATATCGAATTCTCGGAGTTATTGGATTATCTCAGTACCGACTCTCACACCGAAGCGATATTGCTTTATGTAGACAGCATTACTGATGCGAGGCGCTTTATTTCTGCAGCGCGTGCGGCTTCGCGTAACCGACGAATTTTGGTGTTGAAAGGCGGTCGAACGGCGAAAGGCAGAGCCGCAGCAATGGCTCACACTGGCGGTGCCGACACATTAGATATTATTTATGATTCCGCAATCCGACGCAGCGGCATGCTACGAGTTAAGAACTTACATGAACTGTTTGCTGCGGTAGAAACACTGACTCATTCAGTACCATTGCGAGGCGAGCGCTTGGCTATTGTTACTAATGGTGGCGGCCCTGCGATTATGGCTGTGGACACCCTATTTGACCGCGGTGGTAAGCTCGCAGAGTTTTCAGAAGAGACACTTGATAAGTTGAACAAGGTTTTGCCATCGAGTTGGTCTCATAGCAATCCTATCGATATTGTCGGCGACGCTGGTGATCAACGTTATATCGACACTATAAACATCTTACTCGATGGCGATGAAGCAGACGCGATTCTTATCATGCACAGCCCTTCAGCGGTCGCACATTCCGCTAAAACGGCAGAACGAATTATTGAAGCGATTAAGAAGCACCCTCGCCACAAGCGCTTTAACATCCTGACGAATTGGTCTGGTGAGCTAACAGCAAGGCCCGCACGAAAGCTGTTTACCGAAGCGGGTTTCCCAACTTATCGGACCCCTGAAAGCTCTGTGGTCGCATTCATGCACTTAGTCGAGTACAGACGTAACCAACGTCAGTTAATGGAAACGCCGACCACTGCAGAAAAAGTACACATTGAAGATCTAGCAGATGCGAAAGGTTGGATAGAAAGAAAACTACTGGATAAAGATACAGTTAGCCTTGATACTCACCAAAACAGTCAGTTTTTCAAAAGCTTCAACCTCGATGTGTTACCAACTTGGATCGCTTCTGACCCAAGTGAAGCGGTACACATCGCTGAAACGATCGGTTATCCCGTCGCAGTAAAATTACGTTCGCCGGATATTGCACATAAGTCAGACGTACAAGGCGTGATGCTCAATTTGCGAAACAGCAGTGAAGTTGCCAATGCGGCTCAGGCAATTCTCGATCGTTCTCAATTATCCTTCCCTACAGCAAACATCCACGGCTTGTTAATTCAAGGTATGGCTAAGCTCGCGGGCGGCCAAGAGTTGCGTATTAAGGTTACAACAGACGAAACCTTCGGCCCAATCATATTACTTGGACAAGGTGGTTCGGAGTGGGATGAGTCGATTGATGCCGCAGCTGCTTTTCCACCGCTCAACATGACACTGGCGCGTTACTTGATTATTCGAGCGATAAAAAGCGGCAAGATTCGTCTACAAAAACTCCCTAACCCCATCGATATAGAAGGTTTGTCTGAGTTATTGGTACGTATATCGCAAATGGTAGTGGATTGCCCTGAAATACATGATTTGGATATCCATCCAGTACTGGCCAATGGTGACAAGTTCACGATATTAGATGCCGATATCATCTTGAAAGCGTACGAAGGCGATCCACAGGAACGTCTTGCGATTCGCCCTTATCCGGTCGAGCTTGAAGAACGTATCCAGCTAAAAGATGGAACCGAAGTGTTGTTACGCCCTATTCTTCCCGAAGATGAACCGCTTCATGCTGACTTCATTAACCGTGTGTCTAAGGAAGATCTCTATAAGCGTTTCTTTAGTGATGTCGGTGAATTCAATCATGAGGCGTTGGCGAATTTCACTCAGATTGATTTCGATAGAGAAATCGCCTTTGTGGTCGTTCGCGAGGAACAAGGCGTTCCAGCGATCATCGGCGTGTCCCGTGCGCTGATTAACCCTGAGAACACAGACGCCGAATTCGCAATATTGATTCGTTCTGACCTTAAAGGTGTTGGTCTAGGTCGCATTCTTATGACCAAGGTTATCGATTACTGCCGTGCGAAGCAGACCAAGCAGATGTCGGGTATGACGATGCCAACCAATAGAGGGATGCTGACACTAGCTCAAAAGCTCGGTTTTAAGCTAGATATCAGTTTTGAAGATGGTACTGCAGATATGGTGTTACCGTTACTTTAACGCCCATGTCTTTTTAAGATGTTGGATACACCAAGACTTGGCGTCGCCCATTTTGTTGCGCCGCCAAGCCATTACTATATCAATAGGCTGCGGCTCGGTACCGGAGATCTGCTGTAGAATGCCAGATTCAATCAAAGGTTTAGCGACACTATTCGGCAAGGTTCCAATCCCTAGCCCTGATGTCAAAGCCTCTACTTTTGCAGGAAAGCTCGTCACGGTTAATCGTGGCTGTTTTTCTAGAATATTGATACTTAGTGCAGGCTGTTCGCGCGCGGTATCTGCAATAGCAATAACCCTGTAACTTTCTCTCGCCTTTTGGTCGAATTCACCAGAACGTTTATGAACATAGTGGTTTGATGCCGCTACCCAAACCATTTCCATTTTACCGATAACGTCACTTTTCATGTCGTTTGGGATAGTGTCAACCTTTGGGCACACCAGTAAATCTGCTCTGCCGTCTGAAAGGGATTCCCAACACCCTGCTAAGATCTCTTCTTGCAAACGAACGCGTGTTTTACTGATTTTTCCTAGTTCATCTACCAGTGGGAAAAAGTTAGCAATCGGGATAATGCCATCAAAGGCGATGGTCAAATCGAGCTCCCAACCGTTGGCTAGAATGCTTGCCTCGTTAACAAGGCGTTCTGTTGCTCCAAGAATTACCCTACCTTGCTCAAGTATCAACTGGCCCGCTTCTGTGAAGTTTGCACGATGTCCAGAGCGGTCAAAAATCATGATGTCCAGATCTTGTTCAAGCTTCTGGATTTGATAACTGAGTGATGAAGGTGCTCTGTCCATTTCATTGGCTGCAGCGGCGAAACTTCCACGTCGGTCGATGGCATCTAATATGTGTAATGCTTCAAGTGTTATTGGACTATGCATCAGTTTCCTACTTTATAAATGAGAGGTTAATCACAAAAATGGAAGCATTCACCAGATAAATGGAACCATTAAAGGTCTTTTAATACAAAGAGTTATACGGTTTAGGCGTGTTTGTAATGACAAAAGTACAAATAAATTGAAATGCAAATAATAGTAATTATCATTTAGATCCAATATTATCTTTCGCAAATCAAGATAATACTATGGAATTAAGGTAACTATCAGATGTATAAGCAATCCCTACTCTCTGCTTCAATCGTTTTAGCGCTTTCATCAACATCAGCCTTTGCTGAAGATTATGCCCTATTTGACGAGGTTGTTGTATCTTCGACTCGTACTAATCAACAACTTGAAGATGTTGCTGCGTCGGTAACTGTGATTAACGATAAAGATATCGAAAAAAACATGATTACGGATGTAGAAGACTTATTTAAGTACACACCAGGTGTCACGGTGACTACGAATTCTCGCCAAGGGATTCAAGGTATTAACATTCGTGGTATGGAAGGTAACCGAGTAAAGGTTATCGTTGATGGAGTATCACAAACTAGCCAATTTACTCCAAGTGGTACTCAGTCATATAACTTCATTAACTCTTCACGCATTGATGTTGATACGGATATGTTGAAGTCTGTCGAGATTGTTAAAGGTGCGGCTTCTTCTCTGTATGGTTCTGATGCGATTGGTGGTATTGCTGCGTTCGAAACAAAAGACCCGAGTGACTTTTTAAAAGACAAAGACTTCGGTGGCCACGCGAAGTTCAACTACTCTTCATCTGATAATACCTTTAGCGAATCGGTTGCTTTAGCAAATCGTATTGGCGACCTAGAAACGTTAGTTGCTTATACTCGCAGAGACGGTGAGCAAACTGATAACTTTGGTACACCTGATGAGCAAGATACTCAGAACAACAACTTGTTGGTTAAGCTTCAGTACCAATTAAACGAACAACACCGTTTAGAGTTTTCTGGTAACTTCATTGAGAATTCTGGTGATACCGATTTAAATAGTGCAAGTTACACCGACTACACTGGCGAAGACACAACTAGCCAACAGCAAATCGGTATCAAACATATTTGGGATGCTGACCTAGCGTTTGCAGATACTGTTACTTGGCAAGCTGACTGGCTGAGCAAAGAAGAGAATGGCGTAACTAATCGTACTTCTAATGGCGGTATGTTCCTACCTCCGGCAGGTAATGTTCAGAAAAAGGACTATATCTACGAGGATGAAGGTTATCAATTTGATGTGCAATTCGATAAGTTCTTCATGACGGGTAATGTAGAAAACTACTTTATCTATGGCGCTTCATATTCGGACAAAGACATTAAAAACGTTAATAACGAATATAACTCTATCAGCGCAGACCAAGTTATTTTCTACATCCCTGCCGCATCTGAAAGAAAATATGGATTCTTTGCTCAAAATGAAATGACGATCGGAAATTGGATGATTACTCCGGGTGTTCGTTTTGATGGTTTTGAAACTGATCCAGGTGATACAAGTCAAAACCCAAGTGGTAACCCAGAAGAGTCTTATGCAAAATATTCAGACTCAGCTGTTACCGGACGTTTGGGTACAACTTACACGCTTAATGATGAAAATAAGATCTTCGGTCAAATCAGCCAAGGCTTTAGAGCTCCTGATTTCCAAGAGCTTTACTACTCATTTGGTAATCCTGCTCACGGTTATTTGAATGCCCCTAACCCTGACTTAGAAGCTGAAGAAAGTATTTCATACGAGTTAGGTTGGCGTCATAACACAAATTATTCATCAAGCGAAATCGCCATCTTTTACAGCGATTACGATAACTTTATTGATAACGTAGCAGTTAGTGGCTCAGCCACTCCTATGGATCCAACAATATATAAGAATGTAAATATTGATGAAGCTGTAATTAAAGGTATCGAAGCGTCAAATACACTGTCTTGGAATAGCTTCATGCCAGTGAAAGGTGTTAGTACTCGTGTTTCTGCAACGTATACTGAAGGTGAAGATGGCGAAGGTAATCCTCTTAACAGTGTGAACCCTTGGAACGCTGTTGTTGGTTTTAACTATGATGCTCCTTCAGCACTATGGGGTACGTCGCTTAACATTAGCTATACTGCAGGCAAGAAGTCTAGTGATATCAACAGCGATGGTTTGAGTGATGAAATTCTACCAATTGATTCAGCAACTGTAGTAGACCTAACAGCATACTACTTGCCGATGAAGGATCTTACGCTTAGAGCAGGTCTCTTCAACGTTACGGATGAAGAGTACTACTCGTGGAATGACGTTCGTGGATTCTCACAAGAAGATAAAGATTACACGCAAGCAGGTCGTAACTGGTCAATTACAGCTAAATACGAATTCTAATTCGTTAAGAACCTGAATTGCAGATACTAAAAAGCCAGCTAAATTGAAGTGACCCCGTAAAGTTGGACATTTCTGTTAAGCGGCTTTCAAGGCCT
>NZ_JBFSUL010000097.1:0-11285 GCF_041467395.1 Vibrio sp. 10N.247.310.98
TTAAAATTACGATGGTAGCCTTTGAAGGCATCAGTGCTTTTCATCTCTCTGTGCCTTGTCTGGTGTTTCAAGATATCTTTTTCGGTCAGCCGGTTCGGTTTGACTTGAGGATCTGTTGCGAAAACAGCTTGCAGTTTGAAACAAGCTCTGGATTTGGTGTGGTGATCGATAAAGATTTGAGCGCTATTAAAGAGGCGGATATTGTGATTGTTCCAAGCTGGCCAAATGACCTGCCAGAGCCAAGTGAGCGACTTATAGAGGCGCTAATAGAGCATCATGGGAAAGGTAAGCTACTAGTAGGACTCTGCCTCGGGTCTTATGTACTTGCATGTGCTGGCGTTCTCGATGGAAAACGTGCCACAAGCCATTGGGCGTTTTCCGAACAATTTCAGCAGCAATTTCCTAAGGTGGATTTTGACCCAAACCCTCTATTTGTTGAACATGAGACTATCATTACCTCTGCTGGAGTAGCTGCTTCACTCGATTGTTGTCTACATATAGTGCGCCGTTTGTGTGGTAGTGAGCTCGCGAATGATCTCGCACGTAAGATGGTGACTGCGCCATCTCGTACTGGTGGACAGCAGCAATACATACCAGCACCAGTCAACATAAAACCTCTTACAGAGACAAGTATTAGCCTTGTGATTGAGCTGGTGGAGCAGAGCCTTAATCAGTGTCACTCACTAGATGAAGTCGCTGAGCGCTGTGCGATGAGTAAACGTACCTTCACACGCCAGTTTAAATCCACCTATGGCTGTACATTTGGTGAATGGCTGCAAAACCGACGTTTGGAGCTTAGCCAACGTCTATTAGAAACCACGAAACTATCGATACCTCAAGTTGCAGAGCAAGCGGGTTTTGGCTCTGACAGTGTATTCAGAAAGCACTTTAAATCGGCTTTTCATGTATCGCCGATTCAGTGGCGCACTACATTCAAGCAATAGTCTTAATTTCATTGAGGGCGATGGGGCTAGATCGTCGCATCTATTACTTTTTGTATCTGAAACCTTGCAAGTTCAATTCTAGGCGTTTTTGGGGCATCACAAGCCAGCCCTAACATCACTAGTTTGAAGCTACAAAATGATTTGCCGAAATCAATAGAATGAGTTTTGACTATCTCGCTATAAGGCCACTTAGCGATGGTCTATCCAACATATGAGCACAAAAAAAGCGAGCACTAAGCTCGCTTTTAACCATCTGTTTTTAAAGTAAATTACAGTAGTTCTACCGACTGTTGAGCAATCACGAATTCTTCGTTGGTTGGGATAACCATTGCTAATGCGTTTAGCATTTCAGACTTACCGATGATGCCTTCAGCACCAAAGCGAGCAGATTCGTTACCTGCTACATCTTCAACGAAACCTAGAATCTTAAGGTTGTTTAGGATTTCACGACGAATTGGTAGAGAGTTCTCACCGATACCACCAGTGAAGATGATGCCGTCTAAAGAATCTAGCGTTGCAAGGTAAGAAGCAATGTATTTTGATACGCGGTAAGTAAACACCTCAAACGCAAGCTTAGCGCCTTCATGGCCCTCTTCCATTGCTTCTAAGATGCCACGAGCATCGCTCGTAAGACCAGACACGCCAAGGAAGCCAGACTCCTTGTTTAGAGAGTTAAATACTTGCTCTTGTGACCAGCCTTTCTTAAGTAGGTATTCGATGATGCCTGGGTCTAGGTCACCACAACGTGTGCCCATCATTAGGCCAGAAAGTGGTGTGAAGCCCATTGAAGTATCAACACTGTTACCGTCTTTGATTGCACATACAGATGCGCCATTACCTAGGTGAACAGAGATAAAGCTAGATTTTTCGATAGGCTTGTTAACCATCTTCGCAGCTTCACGGCTAACGAAGTAGTGGCTCGTACCGTGGAAACCGTAACGACGTACGCCGAAGTCTGTGTATAGCTCTTTTGCGATTGCACCAGTGAATGCACGTTGTGGCATTGTTTGGTGGAAAGCCGTATCAAATACAGCAAATTGAGGTAGAGAAGGGAAAGCTTCAATCGCAGCACGAATGCCGACAGCACCTGCAGGGTTATGAAGTGGAGCTAGGTCAGATAGGCTTTCAATTTCGTTCGTTACTTCTTCAGTAATACGAACGGTTTGAGTGAACTTCTCACCACCGTGAACGATACGGTGACCGATAGCCACGATATCAGCAGTGAAGCCTAGATCTTCCATCAGGCCAACCAATTTGCCAATGGCAATTTTGTGGTGGTTATCTTCGCCTTGAATGGCAATTTCAGTTTTCTCGCCTTGATATTTCCAGCTCATACGAGCATCTTCAAGACCAAAACACTCCCCTAGGCCACTTAATACTGCTTCACCAGAAACAGAATCGATTACAGCAAATTTTAGGGATGAACTACCCGAGTTAATAACCAGAACAAACGAATTAGACATTGGATATGGATCCTGTTTCAGTACGAATTGGATGAAGTGTTTACTTCAATTTTAGTTAAGTCCATTATTCAATAATTTTTGAATCTTTCAACTTTTGTTTTGAAAAAATCACTAAATGAACACAATTAAGTTGATCTTGGTCATTAAATTATTTATTTCGAGAGCGAAATTAAAAAATAGTTGAATAAGAAAATTAATGAACAGGTGACGCAAACGAGTGCTCACGTTATTTTTAACTTGATTCAGTTAATTAAAGCGACTCGAACAAATGCAGGTGATCCGCTTAAAAAACAACCACCCTTCCCTTTCGTCTGCTTATCATTACCGATAACTTTTTGCTCGATTTCTCAATTGCTCAGTGTTTGCATCAAAAAGCTCACTGAAGTTGAGAATAGTGATCTGATCTTATTTTGATTGCCTTCGAGCACAACTCTACGAATAGATGCACTGTAACGACGCTTAGATAGCCTTCACTCTTTGTTTTAGAATGTTTTGGTATAGGCTTAGAACGCGATACAGCTAAGTTTTGGCACTAACATTCGTTCTAGGCGCGATGCTTAGTTTCATGGACGAAGCATAGTTACAGGAACGAAGCTTGATTAAAGTAAGTTAGCTACGAATATCGAGCCAACCAAAGCTTAAGTTCAAATAGCAGGCACAAAAAAGCCGAGCATTACGCTCGGCTTTTAAATTCAGTGTCTAGACCTAAAGCGTCTAAGCGACAGGTTGATTAACCTTCGTTGCGCTCTGGACGACGACCACGGTTACCACCGCCATTGCCGTTACCATGGCCACGTTCGCCACGGAAGTTACCACGGTGATCGCCACCACGGTTACGGTCGAAACGACGTTCGCCATCACGTCCGCCAGCAGAGTTACCATCGCGAGCACCATCACGGTTGCCACGGTATCCACCACGACCGCCTTCACGGTTACCACCTTCGCGGTTGCCGCCTTCACGGTTACCACGGTAGCCGCCACCATCACGACCGCCACGGTTGCCACCACGGTTGCCATCACGACCGCCGCCGCCACGACGAGGCTCACGGAAGTCATTGAAATCAACAACTACAGCGCCAGCTTCTTTTTGACGAATGCGAAGTTTGCTTAGCTTACCAGCAGTTTCAGAGTTCATTGCTTTTGGCAGTTGAACGTAAGTAGAACCTTGGTCTAGCTTGATAGCACCGATAGAACCTTTAGTTAGGCCAAGTTCGTTTGCTAGTGCGCCAACGATGTCTTTAACCTGAACGCCTTGCTCACGGCCAACTTGTAGTTGGTAAGTATCCCAATCTTGAGTATTGAAGTTGCGACCACCACCGTCACGGCCGTTGTCACGATCTTCACGACGCTCTTTGCGACGGTTCTTATCACGCTCAATAGCAGCGATCATTGGGTCTTCGCCAACGTAGAATAGTGGGCTCTTACCTTGCTGACGCTTAAGAAGCATTGCAGCTAGAGTAGCAGCATCAACTTCTAGAGACTCTTGAAGAGTAGAGATAAGACCTGCAAAGTTTTCTAGTGCTTTGCTTTCTTTCTCAGTTTCAAGTTCAGCGCCAAGCTTAGCAACACGTGCAGCAGCAACTTGGTCACGTAGAGGAAGTTGAATTTCTTCCATTTGAGACTTAGTTACGCGCTCGATTGTGCGAAGCATGCGAATTTGGTTAGTGCGAACTAGTAGGATCGCTTTACCTTTACGTCCAGCACGGCCAGTACGACCAATACGGTGGATGTAAGATTCAACATCGAATGGGATGTCGTAGTTGAATACGTGAGTGATACGTGGAACATCAAGACCACGAGCTACAACGTCAGTTGCAACTAGGATGTCGATAACACCTTGTTTGATGTGATCAACAGTACGCTCACGTAGAGACTGAGGAATATCACCGTGCAGTGCAGCAGCTTTGAAGCCACGTGCAGATAGCCAATCAGCTAGACGCTCAGTGTCTTGACGAGTACGTACGAATACGATTGACGCGTCAGTTTCTTCAGTTTCTAGAAGACGAGACATTGCTTCGTCTTTTTCTACGCCTTTAACAACCCAGAAGTTCTGCGCTACTTTATCAACTGTGTGGTTAGTACCAGCAACGTCAACTTTAGCCGGGTTACGTAGGTAACGGTCAACAATAGTCTTAACCATTGGAGGCATAGTTGCAGAGAAAAGTACACGTTGTGCAGATTCTGGAGCTTGCTCTAGGATCCAAGTAACGTCATCTACGAAGCCCATTTTCAGCATTTCATCTGCTTCATCAAGAACAAATGTGTGTGCTTCATCTAGGTGTAGACGGTCACGAGTTAGTAAGTCTTTAACACGACCTGGAGTACCAACAACAATGTGAGCACCGCGGCTTAGAGCACGCATTTGGTCAACAATTGAAGCACCACCGTAGATTTCAATAACTTTAAGACCTTTGATATCACGGCCAAGGTTTTTGATTTCCGCAGCAACTTGAATCGCTAGCTCACGAGTAGGAGCCATGATGATTGCTTGTGGTTTGTGTTGGTTCAGGTTGATTTTGTTAAGTAAAGGCAGAGAGAATGCTGCTGTTTTACCAGTACCAGTCTGTGCTTTACCTAGTGCGTCACGGCCTTCAAGAAGAAGAGGAATAGCTGCTGCTTGGATTGGAGTCGGAGAAACGAAACCCATGCTATCAAGAGCTGAAAGAATGTTATCGTTTAGGGCTAATTCATTAAATTGAATTACAGATTCGGACATTGGGATCCCACTATATATAAGTAAACAAAAGGTCCCGGGAGCTCTATCAATTCCAATACTGATCCAATCAGATACTGATTCCATTCAGAGTTACGAAGCAGTAATAAAACACTTCAAGCCATTAGGGACGTCTAAGGGAGGCGGATTATTCCCTAAATGCATAAAAAAATCCAGAAAAAATTGAAATACATCACATATTTTTCGCTTTTACATCAATACTGGTTATCATATCGTCAAAACTTGATGAATATCTCGTCACAGCACCCATCTCCTAGCAAATTGACCTAGTTAAATAAGAGGGCAATTAATTAACGCTCACTTCGCCTTTAAGTAGTAATCAAGCCTCGCAATGATTATAGTGTGCTCAATTGTCCTCGATAGATAAAAGTCAAAATGTTTCAAGATAATCCTCTACTCGCTCAGCTCAAGCAGCAAATCCAAGAAACCCTCCCTAAAAAGGAAGGTACCATCAAAGCCACTGAAAAAGGTTTTGGTTTTCTCGAAGTTGATAGCAAAACAAGCTTCTTTATCCCGCCTCCGTACATGAAGAAATGTGTGCACGGTGACAAGGTGATTGCCATCATTCGCACAGAGAAAGAGCGCGAAGTAGCAGAGCCTGAGGAATTGGTTGAACAAGGTCTTACTCGCTTTATTGCACGAGTTAAGCTTTTCAAAGGCCGATTGAACGTTGTTCCTGATCACCCGCAGCTCAAAAAACTGCAACTTAAAGCGAAAGCAATGAAGGGTCTAAACCCTGAAACGCTTAAAGAAGGTGACTGGGTTGTTGCTCATATCGTTCAACACCCATTAAAAGGTGACAACGGATTCTTGGCTCAGATCTCTGAGAAAATCACAGACGCTGACGACAAGATTGCACCTTGGTGGGTAACGCTGGCACAAAACGATCTACCAAACAGTGAGCCTGAAGGCATCGACAACTGGCTAATCAACGATGACGCCGATCTTGAACGTGTAGACATGACGCACGTCCCTTTTGTGACTATCGATGGCGAAAGCACAAAAGATATGGATGACGCGCTTTACGCGAAGAAGAAAGAGAACGGTGATTTTGAACTGACTATCGCAATTGCTGATCCAACGGCTTACATCTCTCCAGATGATGCGATGGATAAAGTGGCACGCGAGCGCGGTTTCACTATCTACCTTCCTGGTCGCAACATCCCAATGTTGCCTCGTGATCTTGCTGACAACCTATGTTCACTGATCGAGAACGAAGTTCGTCCTGCACTTTGCTGCACAGTAACGGTATCTAAAGATGGCGTTATCGGTGATGACATTAACTTCTTCGCTGCAAACATCAAATCTCATGCTCGTCTTGCTTACGACAACGTATCAGACTGGCTAGAAACAGGTGCATCAGAGAAATGGCAACCATCAGAAGAGATTGCTGCAATTGTTTCTGATCTTCACCAATTTGCTCAAGCACGTTCAGCATGGCGCTCAGCAAACGCTGTTGTGTTCCCAGATCGCCCTGACTACCGCTTTGAACTGAGCGAAGATAACGATGTTGTCGCTATCCACGCTGACATGCGTCGTAGCGCAAACAAGCTGGTTGAAGAATCAATGATCAGCGCGAACATCTGTGCGGGCCGAGTACTAAAAGAGAGCTTCAACCAAGGTGTGTTTAACTGCCATTCTGGTTTCAAGGCTGAGAAAATCTCCGACGTTCTTGAACTGGTAAACCCGCAAGCGGAAACGCCGTTCACTGAAGAGCAAATCATTTCTCTAGAAGGTTTTGCTACTCTACGTCGTTGGTTAGGTTCTTTAGATAACAGCTACTACGACAACCGTATTCGTAAATTCCAAGCGTATAGCGAGATCAGCAATGAGCCTGCACCGCACTACGCGATGGGATTAGATATTTACGCAACTTGGACTTCTCCAATTCGTAAATATGGCGACATGATTAACCACCGTATGCTTAAAGCACACATCTTAGGTAAAGCGCCAATTCAAACACCAGATGAAACTATCGGTGATGAACTTGCCCTGCACCGCCGTCACCACGGCATGGCTGAGCGTAATGTTGGCGATTGGTTGTATGCTCGCACTCTAGCCAATGCTCCAGCAGAAGAAACTCGTTTCCAAGCTGAGATTTTCGATATTAACCGTGCAGGTATGCGTGTACGTTTACTTGAAAATGGTGCTGCTGCATTTATCCCTGGATCTCTCATTCTTAATAATAAAGAAAGAATAGAGTGCAACGGTGATATGGGTACTGTATCTATCGATAAAGAAATGGTATACAAACTGGGAGACGTTTTAGAAGTAGTTCTCTCTGAAGTTAATCAGGAAAACCGTAACTTAGTAGCAAAACCTACTCAAGTATTTGCGGACTTGCCTAGCGAGCCTGAAACGACAAACGAAACCGAAGCTTAAAGGCTTTAACAGCTACAGCTTTCAAGGTTACGGCTTTCAAGGTTACGGCTTTCAAGGTTACGGCTTTCAAGGTCAAAGCTATCAAGGTCAAAAGCTTCAAAGGTTCACTTCTAAAGGCGCTAATTATTAGCGCCTTTTTTGTAAATGTCTCATGCTTAAACAATACTTAAAAAAAACAATCAATAAGCAATCAATTTACAACGTCAAAGAAGCTCACTATGTCATCAATCACAGTTACTCAGTTCAGAAACTTCATTCCCAGGAGACGAGAACGTTATCCTGCCTCTAAAAACGGTATCTTTATAGTGTCGAAAGGCAGCATTTCTTTTGTGTTGCCCAATGGTACTCAAGCCTCGTTGCAAGCGGGAGATTTCACCCTTTACAATTCTGGTCAGATTAAAGACATCACGGTTAACACTGAAAATGGCGAATTCAGCGCAACCTGCTTAGATTTTGATTTGGCTATCTTTCAAAAGTTCATTAATCAGTTCAGCGATTTAGAGTCCGCTCGAATCCCAGACAAGTACATTAAGTTCAATCAAACGGATACTGAGCTCTGTCAGTTGAAAGATCTCATCATGTCACTGGCCAACTCTTCTTCTCAGAATGACTACGCACTCACTCAATTAGGCTTAAGTTTGCTGTCTTTGATGGTGGAACAGTACCCAGCTCTATTGGCTATTATTGCTCGAGCTTCAAGGTTAACCGTGACCCAAAGAGTCATTCATTACATCGAGCAAAACATTGAAAACAATATCTCTTTGGATACGCTCGCCAGTTACATGGGAATGTCACCGGCTACGCTTAAACGTCGCTTATCGGCTGAAGATCTGTCGTTCTCAAACTTATTAAAGATAAAACGTATTGCTCATGCAGCCACTCAGCTAAGAACATCGGATAAGTCGATCACTCAAATCGCGTATGAGTCAGGCTTTAAAAGTGCCGCTCACTTCAGCACGGCCTTTAAAACGTATCACGGAAAAACACCAAAAGACTTCCGATCGCTAGTGGCACAAGCACAACTGCAGAGCGTAAAGCCGCAAGTTTAAAGAAACAAAGCGATAGATTGATGTGGACGTCTTAGTTGGGAACTGGTGTAAACCAAGTGGCTTCAATATTAAGCCACTTGGGTGTGGGATGAGATGATTTGGCTTTGGGATTCAGTGGTTGAGTTTTGATACTCATTGATTCAGCTTTGCGAGCAGGCCACCAGCAAACGTGAAAACAGAGTGACTATGACCAGAAGTACGATTTAGGGTCTTTTTCTATTTCCGCCAAAATAGCATCAAGATCCTTCGATTTAGGAAGGTACGGATACGGCCCCCAATTCACAGAGTCGGTTTCGACATCCCCTTCAAGCGGCACCATCACTAACCAACAAGACAGCGACTCATCAAAAGTCACGCAGACGATCTCGTTTGTATAATCACTGTGAGATGAGTCGAGTAGATAATGCGCCTGAGAAAACAGCACACCACCCTCACACTCTTCATATAGGGATTTGCCTAGCTCGACAGGTAAACTTCGATTTCGAGATGTACAGAGCCTCTCGGCCCCAATTAAAAGACGATTCAGCTCGATATGAATGACGGACATAACACTCCTTGTAACTTCATAGAAACTTCATAGAAACTTCATAGAAACTTCATAGAAACTTCATAGAAACTTCTAAGTAGTGAATTCCTCTACTTAGCTTAGGACTCAACAAACATTTTAGCGAACAAGCGTAATCAAAATACCTGCCCTGCTCCCAGAAACGAATCTTGCTTTCGGAAACCCAGAAAGCTACGACTCATCAAGCGAACAGCTATACATCGAGAGTATGGAATTTCACAAAAGTGTCATATAACCGACCTATCATATGCGACAAATGTTATTAACTAGGAGTTGTTTATGTTACGAGTCGCGCTTGCCTCTCTTTTATCCTTAGCCCTGTCTTCTCATGCTGCTTTAGCACAAGAAACCACTATTTCGGGCTCCACTTCAGTATCACGAGTGATGGATGTATTAGCTGAGGAGTACAACAAGACTCACCCTGATAACTATATTGCGGTTCAGGGCATTGGTTCTACAGCAGGTATTACCATGGTTAATAAAGGTGTCTCTGACATCGGTATGAGCTCGCGTTATTTAACCGACCGCGAACAAGACGAGAAGTTGAAGGTATTTCCAATTGCCTTTGACGGCCTAGCTGTAGTAACTAACCGCTCAAACGCTGTAAGCAACATTACACGTGAGCAGCTGTTCGATATCTACAAAGGCAAAATCACGAACTGGAAAGCTGTGGGTGGCGCAGATCAGCCTATCGCAGTTGTCACTCGCGAAGCGTCTTCTGGCTCACGCTATAGCTTCGAAAGCTTGCTTGGTTTAACGAAGATCATTAATGACCGTCTAGTGTCTGACATCAACCCAAATAACTTGGTTGTAAACAGCAACAGCATGGTTAAAACGATTGTTAACCATAACCCACACGCGATTGGTTTTATCTCTGTTGGTTCAATCGACCGTTCGATTAAAGCAATTACATTTGAAGGCGTAGAGCCAACATCTAAGAACATTGCTAACCACAGCTATGAATTGGCTCGCCCATTCTTGTTGCTGCACAAGACAGACTCAGTTTCTGACGAGAGCAAAGACTTCATCAAGTTCGTGAAGTCAAAGCAAGGGCAAGACCTTATCGAAGAGTACGGCTACACTCGCATTAAATAAGTGAGTGAGTTTTATCTTATGAAAAAAAAAGAGAGAGCATTAAGCTCTCTCTTTCTTTTTGGAATCTATATGGTTCGTTTAGAAGTGAAGTTGAATCACTGAAACGATCACAGCGCCAGGACGACGAATACCTTCGATTTCGACGCGAATTTCACGTTCAATCTCTAGGCCTTTCTTAATTGGCGTTACTTTTGTTAGCGTACTTTTAGCACGAACATTACTGCCCGATTTAACAGGGTATGGGAAACGTACTTGGTTAAGACCAATGTTTACGACCATCTTCGCTGTTGGGAATTGAGACTTGTCAGGGTCAACACTGTCAGTCAATCGAGGAAGCAGAGATAAAGTTAAAAAACCATGTGCGATGGTTGTTTTGAACGGAGAGTCTGTTTCCGCTTTTTCAGGCTCAGTGTGAATCCACTGCATATCTTCAGTAACAAGGCCGAACTGGTTAATACGGTCTTGACTTACATTGATCCAGTCGCCAGTATGGATGACTTCACCGATCTGTTGATTAAGCTCATCAAACACAAGTTGTGCTTCTGGCTTAAGTACGATCGGCTGTTCCACCGGCATCTCTGGTGCATCTTCATTGACAGCAGGTTTGTGGTGATCACGAACCCACGCAAAGAAATGGCTATTTTGCGTACGATTAAGAAAGTCGCCCCAGTAATCTCTAAGAGCTGGAGACATCCATTGCATAAACTCTGAGTGTTGCGAAGACATGCTATCGCCTCGGTGTTTAAATAAATCAATGACTTTCATAAGAACCTCAATGCACAAAAAATTTCAATATAACTTCGTAATTTTGAAACACTTCACACTATTGTGCAAATGTTTTCGAGCATACAACCGTTAGCTGAACCTTGTTAAAATCATATTAAACATATACTTACCAATAAAACATCATTTTATTACAAAACCCAAATTAGAGTGTTAGCTCTATCACATGACAAACATTTGTTTATATAAATGGCGTTTTTATTCATAAGTGGAATAAAAAAAGGTTCATCGCGGCTTTCCGGGGAAAGCCGCTTTTATCTTCAAGAAGAA
>NZ_JBFSUL010000098.1:0-8714 GCF_041467395.1 Vibrio sp. 10N.247.310.98
CCCCCGACCCTCTGGTCCCAAACCAGATGCGCTACCAAGCTGCGCTATTCACCGACTAATTTTGTATCGACTCTTGGGAATAATGAATCAACACTGGAAGCCGAAGCTACCGATATTTTGTAAAGAAAGAATGGGGTGGCTAACGAGATTCGAACTCGCGACCACCGGAATCACAATCCAGGGCTCTACCAACTGAGCTATAGCCACCATTATTTCTTTTTTGCCAATTTCTCACTTACCGAAGTAAGAGACCGGATGGCGCGCCTGAAAGGATTCGAACCTTCGGCCTTTGGCTCCGGAGGCCAACGCTCTATCCAGCTGAGCTACAGGCGCATGCCCTGTCGGCGGAGTGGAATAATACGTATATCACCCAATGCCGTCTAGTACTTTTTTAACTTTTTTTTCTGTTTGGTCTCTTTTTCGACAGTTAATATGTGATAAACCCCTTATTTGAGTACTACAACCCGCCACAGCTTATAAGTTGTTGTTTATTGCAACAACTTATCGGGATATAATCACCCATTATTTACATTGGTTTAACAGTTGCTCTTTGCTGGTGAAGCCAAAACACCCTCCAACACTATAAATTGGTAAGCACGTACTTACCTTGGGAATGTAAAGTGAGTTTAATGGATATGTCTCGTCGAATTTTAAGCGTTGTCATCGCAGTTTTAACCTTTTCAACTGGCGCAATGGCTTCAGGCCTTAGCGAAGCAGAGCAAGATGCAATTGCTGAACGCATCAAACCAGTTGGTCAAGTTTACCTAGTCGGCAGCGAACCAGTAGTCGCAGAACCAACAGGCCCTCGTGATGGCGCAACAGTTTACGGTACCTTTTGTATCGCTTGTCACGCATCTGGCGTAAGTGGCGCACCTAAAACAGGTGATGCTGGTGATTGGGGGCCTCGTATTGCTCAAGGTCGCGATATCCTAGCTAACCACGCAATCAACGGCTTTAATGCAATGCCAGCGAAAGGTTCATGTATGGACTGTTCAGACGACGAAATCAAAGATGCTATCGAGCACATGATTGCTGGTCTGTAATTTACCGATCTGTAATTAAAAATGCCAGATTCAAAAAAGGTGACCCTATGGTCACCTTTTTATTTATCTCTATTTAATGCTTTCAGAACCAGACGCTACTTTTTGTTGAACATCGCACGAATATTAGCAATGTGTGCCTGTCCTTTTTCCATTCTTTCTTCAGCGGATTGTGGTTTCTTAACGCTTTCCCACTCCACATCCTCATGCGGCAACTCGTCAAGGAAGCGGCTTTGTGTTGGCTTAATCAATTCACCATACTGACGACGTTCTCGACACTTAGTAAAAGTCAGCTCTTTCTGCGCTCGCGTAATCCCTACATACATAAGACGACGCTCTTCTTCTACATTACCTTCATCAACACTGGTTTGGTGTGGCAAGATGCCCTCTTCAGCCCCCATCAAGAATACATACGGAAACTCTAGGCCTTTCGAAGCGTGCAATGTCATTAGTTGAACTTGGTCTGCATCGTCATTATCTTCCCCGCGCTCCATCATATCGCGTAAAGTTAAACGTTGAACAACCTCTCGTAGCGTCTTCTCTTCTTTATCATAGTTGTCACCTTCGAGGTCGGCCACAATCCAGCTATAGAGATCAGACACGTTTTTCATTCGCATTTCAGCGGCTTTCGGGCTTGGAGAGGTTTCGTAGAGCCAATCTTCGTAATTAATGTCACGAACCAAAGAGCGAACCGCCTCAACTGTATTACCACGCTCTGCATTATCCGAGATACGAACAATCCAATCGCTGAAACGACGCAGGTTTTCCAAACCACGGCCCGTCAGCGTTTGCTCTAAGCCCATTTCGAAGCTGGCTTCAAACAGGCTTTTACCGCGCATGTTGGCGTAGCTGCCTAATTTTTCAAGCGTAACTGGGCCAATCTCACGACGTGGTGTGTTTACAATACGCAGGAAGGCGTTGTCATCATCAGGGTTCACCAACACACGTAGGTAAGCCATGATGTCTTTAATTTCTGCTCTGGCGAAAAAGGATGTACCGCCTGAGATTTTGTAAGGCACACGGTTCTGCATCAAGGCTTTTTCAATCAAGCGAGATTGGTGGTTACCGCGGTAAAGCACTGCGTAATCTTTGTATTCTGTGCGATTCAAAAACTTGTGGGCGATGATCTCACCGGTAATACGCTCTGCTTCATGCTCTTCATTCTTAGCATTTAATACCTTGAGCTTTTCACCATCTGGGATCTCAGAGAACAGTGACTTCTCATAGACGTGCGGATTGTTGGCGATCAAGATGTTCGCTGCTCGCAAAATTCGACTGGTCGAGCGGTAGTTTTGCTCTAGTTTGATCAAGCGTAGGTTCGGGTAATCCTCACCTAACAAAACCAAGTTTTGTGGTTTTGCGCCACGCCATGAGTAAATAGATTGGTCATCATCACCTACGACCGTCAAACGACCACGTTCACCCACCAGTAAACGAACCAACTCATATTGGCTAGTGTTGGTATCTTGATATTCATCGACCAGCAAATAACGAATACGAGACTGCCAGCGTTCACGCACTTCTTGATTGGTTTTCAGTAGCAATACTGGCATCGCAATCAGATCATCAAAATCGAGTGCGTTATAGGCCTTCATTTGTTTTTGATACATCTCAAAACAGAATGCAAACAACTGCTCTTGTTCGCCTTGAGCACGTGCTTTCGCCTGATCTGGCGTCAGCATGTCATTCTTCCAATTTGAGATGGTACTCATCAAAGAACGCAGCAGATCCTTATCACCATCGATCTGTGTTTCGGTTAGTTCTTTAAGTAGAGCTAACTGGTCTTGGTCATCAAACAGCGAGAAGCCTGCTTTCAGACCCAGCGCTTTGTATTCTCGGCGAATGATAGTTAAACCCATGGTATGGAACGTTGAAACGATCAGACCTTTAGATTCACCTTTACCTAGAGTTTGACCCACACGCTCTTTCATCTCGCGTGCCGCTTTATTAGTAAAGGTCACCGCCGCAATATTACGCGCCTTATAGCCACATTCCTGAACCAGATAAGCAATTTTATTGGTGATAACACGTGTTTTACCGGATCCAGCGCCCGCTAATACTAAGCAGGGGCCCGAAACATATTTCACGGCTTCATCTTGTCTTGGGTTCAGTTTCATTTGATTCTCAGTTTGGTCTAGAGGGGCGAATTCAATTGCGCGCCTATAATAATGCTGCAACAGCACGAATGCTACGTTCTCTTATACAAGATTTTTACGCTGATTATGTAAAACTTTGTTGCACATGTGTGTGGTTATTAGGCTATAATGAATGAACGTTCATTCATTGGTGGTTGAAATATGACAACTCATGCACCTCGGGATAAACGCCAGCAAATACTTTCTGCAGCTGAAAAGCTAATTGCAGAGGTCGGTTTCCAAGGCCTTTCAATGCAAAAATTAGCCAAAGAAGCGGGAGTGGCTGCAGGCACTATCTATCGCTACTTCGATGATAAAGAGCATTTGATAGAAGATGTTCGAATGCTCGTGACTCAAAGAGTAGCTGATGCTGTTCAACAAGGGGTTAATGATTCGGATCCAATTAAACAACGCTACCGTACTATGTGGTTGAACATATGGAACTTAGCAGGAACGAATTTAGCCGCAATAAAAAATCGGGTTCAGTATGACTCTCTACCCATCACAAATAGCCTAAACTTCAGGGAACTAGAACGTAAAATGTTTGCCCAAGTTGAGCTGCTATTTAATGAGGGGAAAGAACAAGGATTGTTTAAACCACTTAACAATGAAGTATTAGGTGGATTGAGCTTGGCGGCTAGTGTTTCTCTAGCACGCAAGCATTCTTTAGGATTTTACCAACTTGATGAGGCAGAACTAGAATCTGCAATCGAAGCCAGTTGGGACGCAATAATTAAACACTAGATCGGAGTTTTGACCATAATGAAAAAGTGGACTTTCTTCATGTTACTCATCGCTGTACTACTTTTCGGCAGCGTTATTGGGTTTAACATGTTCAAACAACAAAAAATTGCTGAGTATATGGCCAACCGCCCTGAACCAGAGTTTCCAGTAACGGTAACTGAAGTTCAGCCGATCGACTGGGTGCCAGTGATTGAAGCTATCGGCTTCATCGAACCTAACCAAGGTGTGACACTAGCGAACGAAACCAGCGGTGTTATTGACCAAATCTCTTTTGGTTCAGGAACTGACGTTAAAAATGACCAACTTCTTGTTCGTCTTGATTCTGGCGTAGAAAAAGCCAACTTAAAGAGTTCTGAAGCTCGACTGCCTGCGGCAAAAGCAAAATACAAACGCTACCAAGGCCTGTTTAAGAAAGGCTCTATTTCAAAAGAAGCATACGATGAAGCAGAGGCAAACTACTACTCTCTATCTGCTGACATTGAAAGCTTAAAAGCATCGATTGCCCGTCGCGAGATCCGCGCTCCGTTTGACGGCACTGTCGGTATTCGTAATGTGTATCTAGGCCAATACCTACAATCTGGCACTGACATCGTTCGCCTAGAAGACACCAGTGTTATGCGCCTACGCTTCACTATTTCTCAAAATGACATCTCTCGTATTGAGGTTGGTCAGGCGATCGACATCTTCGTTGATGCATACCCAGAAAAACCGTTTAAAGGTTCTATTAGTGCCATTGAGCCTGCGGTTAGCATCCAAAGTGGTCTTATCCAAGTACAAGCCGATATCCCAAACAACGATGGTAAGTTACGTAGCGGTATGTTTGCGCGCGCTAACATCATTCTACCTAAACTAGCAAACCAAGTGACACTGCCTCAGACGGCCATCACTTTCACACTTTACGGTGACAATGTTTATATTTTACGTGAAGAAGATGGTGTGCAGCGTGTGAAACAACAAGTGGTGAAAGTAGGTGAACGTACAGAAAGTATTGCTCACATACTGGAAGGCGTAGAGCCTGGCGATGTTGTCGTGACAACGGGTCAAGTTCGTTTAAGTAACAATGCTAAAGTTCGAGTTGTAGAAAGTGATGCAACGACGCCGCCAGCTGAAACACCAATGCTGTAATTGGAGGAATCATGCGCTTTACTGATGTTTTTATTAAACGTCCAGTTCTGGCTATTTCAATCAGCTTTTTGATCGCATTGCTTGGCTTCCAAGCAATCTTCAAAATGCAGGTTCGTGAATACCCAGACATGACAAATACGATCGTGACGGTCACGACGAGCTATTACGGTGCCAGTGCCGATCTGATCCAAGGCTTTATAACTCAGCCATTAGAACAAGCGATCGCTCAAGCCGATAATATTGATTATATGACGTCGCAGTCCGTACTCGGTAGCTCGACTATTACGGTCAATATGAAGCTCAATACCGACCCGAATGCCGCGCTGTCTGACATACTGGCCAAGACTAACTCGGTACGTTCTCAGCTTCCTAAAGAAGCCGAAGATCCAACCGTAACTATGTCTACCGGTTCAACAACGGCGGTACTCTACATTGGTTTTACGAGTGATGAACTCTCTGCAAGCCAAATTACCGACTACCTTGAGCGAGTGGTTAACCCACAACTGTTTACCGTTAATGGCGTATCAAAGGTCGACTTGTACGGCGGGATCAAATACGCATTACGTGTATGGCTTGATCCTTCCAAAATGGCAGCATTAAACCTGACAGCCACTGACGTGATGACGGTGCTTAATGCAAACAACTACCAATCAGCAACTGGCCAAGCAATTGGTGAGTTTATGCTGTACAACGGCAGTGCCAATACCCAAGTAACCAATACCGATGAATTAGAAAGGTTGGTGGTCAAAACCAGTCAAAATGGCGGTTCTATTGTTCGCTTAGGTGATATTGCTAAGGTTTCACTAGAAAAAAGCCACGATGTGGTTCGCGCAAGTGCTAATGGCAAACAAACGGTTGTAACCGCCATCAATGCAGCGCCAAGTGCTAACCCGATCAACATTGCTGCTGATGTTATGCAGCTGTATCCTGAGTTGGAGCGAAACCTACCAAGCAATATCAGCATGAATATCATGTATGACTCAACCATTGCGATTAATGAATCCATTCAAGAGGTTATACACACGATTGTTGAAGCCGCGCTGATTGTATTAGTGGTTATCACGCTATTCTTAGGCTCATTGCGTGCGGTTATCATTCCTATCGTAACCATCCCTTTATCGCTGGTTGGTGTTGCGATGGTGATGCAAGTCATGGGTTTCTCATGGAACTTAATGACGCTACTGGCGATGGTATTAGCAATCGGTCTAGTGGTTGATGATGCAATCGTAGTACTGGAAAACGTCGATCGACACGTCAAATTGGGGGAATCTCCTTTCAGGGCTGCCATCATTGGTACCCGTGAAATTGCAGTACCGGTTATTGCAATGACACTGACATTGGGCGCGGTTTATGCCCCTATCGCAATGATGGGTGGTATCACAGGCTCGCTGTTTAAAGAGTTCGCATTAACCCTCGCTGGCGCGGTATTTGTTTCTGGAATCATCGCTTTAACACTGTCTCCAATGATGTGTTCAAAGCTGCTAAAAGAAAATGCACAGCCGAGTAAGTTTGAACTGAAGGTACACAGCGTACTTGATCGTATGACAGGCCGTTACTCTAAGATGCTGCATGCGATCATGGATCATCGTCCGGTTATCATTGGCTTTGCGGTCATTGTATTTTTAAGCTTGCCGATGCTGTTTAAATTCATCCCAAGTGAACTTGCCCCTGCAGAAGATAAAGGGGTGGTGATGATGATTGGTACTGGTCAATCAACGGCTAACCTAGACTACCTAAGTAACACGATGGATGACGTGAGCGGTATCTTGGTGACCCAGCCTGAAATCCAATACGCTCAATCCTTCACTGGTGTACCAAACTCAAACCAAGCATTTGGTATTGCCTCAATGGTGCCATGGAGTGAGCGCACGGCTAGCCAATCTGAGGTAACGAACCGTATCAGTGGATTGCTACAAGATATCCCAGGCATGGCAGTAACCGCGTTCCAAATGCCAGAGTTGCCGGGTGCCGGTTCTGGTCTACCACTCCAGTTTGTGATTACCACACCAAGCAGCTTTGAGAGCTTATTCGCTATCGCAACCGATATTTTAACGGATGTGAAAGATAGCCCTCTCTTTGTCTACTCTGACCTTGATTTGAACTACGATTCAGCAACGATGAAGATTCAAATTGATAAAGATATGGCGGGCGCTTATGGGGTAACGATGCAAGATATCGGTGTCACCCTAAGCACCATGATGTCGGATGGTTACGTTAACCGTATTGACCTCAACGGTCGTTCTTATGAAGTGATCCCTCAGGTTGAGCGTAAGTTCCGCTTAAACCCAGAGTCAATGAATCATTACTACGTTCGAGCCAGCAATGGTGATGCTGTTCCTCTCGGTAGCTTGGTAACAATTGATGTGGTGGCAGAGCCTCGCTCTCTTCCTCACTTCAACCAGTTGAACTCAGCGACGGTCGGTGCGGTTCCTATGCCGGGCGCGGCGATGGGTGATGCGGTAAACTGGTTTGAAAACATTGCCCAAACCAAATTACCTGCAGGCTATAACCATGACTACATGGGTGAGTCGCGTCAGTTTGTAACAGAAGGCAGCGCACTGTATGTGACGTTCGGTTTAGCACTGGCGATCATCTTCTTGGTTCTGGCGATTCAATTTGAGTCGTTAAAAGATCCATTGGTTATCATGGTGTCGGTGCCACTCGCAATATGTGGTGCATTGATTGCGCTCGCTTGGGGCGCAGCGACGATGAACATCTACTCGCAAGTGGGGCTGATTACCTTGGTTGGTCTGATTACCAAGCACGGTATCTTGATCTGTGAGGTAGCAAAAGAAGAGCAGCTGCATAATAAATTATCACGCAAAGAGGCGGTTATGGAGGCGGCAAGGGTACGTCTACGTCCAATCCTAATGACAACAGCGGCGATGATTGCAGGCCTGATCCCATTGATGTACGCCACGGGTGCAGGTGCAGCTCAGCGCTTTAGTATCGGTATTGTTATCGTTGCTGGTCTGGCGATTGGTACGCTGTTTACGCTGTTTGTTCTACCGGTTATTTATAGCTACTTAGCCGAAAAACATAAACCAATTCCAGTTTTCCTCGAAGATAAAGATCTCGAGAAGCTGGCCCGTGTTGATGAAGCAAAAGCGGCGCACAGAGAATTAGCTAACAATAAGTAATTTCCCTGTCGTATTAACAATAAAAAGGCTACTTCGGTGGCCTTTTTTTGTACGCCATAGGCGACATCTTTGATGTGATTAAATAGAATAGTGATAAATATTAAGGAGTTTTAATTGATATGTTTGATCCAAAAAAACTAGAGCAAATTGCTAAGCAGATCCACGATTCTATGCCTCAACCAGTAAAAGAGCTTGGTTCAGACGTAGACCAAAAAGTTCGCCAAGTTATCCAAGGCCAACTCAACAAGCTAGACGTTGTGAGCCGTGAAGAGTTTGATGTTCAAACACAAGTACTGCTTCGCACTCGCCAGAAGCTCACTGAAATGGAACAAAAACTGGCTGAACTAGAAGCAAAGCTTTCAGACAAATAGTCATTTTTTTCAATCAGTTCAAGTTCGAATAAAGGCTTACCTTCGGGTAAGCCTTTATTTTTTCCTCAATCTATCAAGCCTTCACCGGTAAAATAGTTACAAGCATAAAAAAGGTTCATCGCGGCTTTCCGGGGAAAGCCGCTTTTATCTTCAAGAAGA
>NZ_JBFSUL010000099.1:0-6575 GCF_041467395.1 Vibrio sp. 10N.247.310.98
ACATTACGTTAGACGGAATTTACGCTGAGCTTAGTGCTTAAGGTTCTGTCTATGAGTAAGTTCTATGTTGTTTATGAAGTCTTGAACTGCGCGACCGCTTGGTCCATATCGTTCGCTTGCTCTGCTACCTTGTCCACTTCAACTAAGCAATGCTGCGCCGAAGCGTTGTTGTCGTTCGAAATAGTATTCAGCTCAGTGATTGAGTCGCTCACTTGCGCCATTACTGCGCCCTGCTCTTCAATCGCTGAGGCAATTCGTTCTGAATTACCTTGGATGCTTTCCATATCGCTCAAGATAAGTTGCAAGCTTGCATCCAGCTCTTCCGAATCTTTAAGTGTTAGTTGGCCTTGTTGATTACACTCGCCAATCTCTGCCATCGACGCCTGCATCTGGCTTTGAATTGCACTCACCACTGAAGTTATCTCTGTGGTCGATTGATGCGTTCTGCTTGCTAGTGCGCGTACTTCATCGGCAACTACCGCAAAGCCTCGGCCTTGTTCACCGGCACGTGCTGCCTCAATGGCTGCGTTCAGTGCCAGCAAATTGGTTTGTTCTGCAATGCCTTGGATGATATTTACCGCATCGCCAATTTGATCCACATGATGGTTCAATGAGCTGATCGAATCTTGGCTGCTAGAAAGGCGTTCAGACAACTGAGTAATGTTGCTGATGGTTTCAACCACCACTTCACGGCCTTTATCGGCATTCACTTTTGCTTGATGAACACCTTCAGCCGCAACTGATGTGCTTTCTGAGATTTCACCAATTGTGAGTACCATCTCTTGCACTGACGTTGTCATTGTAGAGGTGTGATTTGCTTGAACTTCAAACTGTTTGATGACTGACTCTAGCTCGTCATGCATGTTCGACGTGCTTTGTGTCAGTTGCAGTGACTTAGATTGAGATGCCGCGATCAAGCCTTCCAGCTGATCAAGCAATTGGTTGAAGTATTGGCCTAAAGTGCTGAGTTCGTCTTTGCCATCAAGGTGCGAACGAATAGACACGTCGTTAGAATCAACGATGTTGCGAATCACCGAGAGTAATGACTCAATCTTGCCGATAATAGAACGGACGATTAACCAACTGAACAGAATGATCGACACGAGTAGCGTGACGCAAAGGATGTTGTTGATCAACGATAGTTTGTCCATCTCTTGTTGGGTTTCTTGATCTAATACCGCTGAGAACTCTTTAAATTGAGTTTCGATAGCATGAGAACCCGAACGAGCTTGCCCAAGCAGACCTTCGTTGTGCTTCAAGCCAATCACTCGCTTCTGTTCAACCACTTGACGTGCAGCATCTATCAAAGCAGTTGAGCTTCCAACATTAGACGTAATCGAAAGAACACTCGGATCGAACTCACCCTTTTCAATTAAGTCATTGAACAGGTAAAGCTCGATTTTTTGTTCAGCACTGGCTGTCGCGCTGATGTTATCGAGCAAAGCATGAAACTCGCCTAGCATGCCTTTGTCGCGTGCTAGCCCATAGACTTCGCTCGCTTTAACTAGGTTAACAAAGCTTGTGTGGTAGGTTTCGATATCTTCACGTAGGTGTGTGCTGTTGGCTAAACCTAAATCACTGAGCACCGCATTGAGCTCAGATTCAGACGCTAAGAATTTATTGTAGTTTACGTCGAACTTGGCGAGGTACTTCATATCACTACGTAATAGGAAATCTTTCTCGTTACGGCGAAGATTGAGTAGTCGCACTTCAAGTTCTTTGGTGATTTGTTTGGCTTCGCTCATTTGAGCGGTGGTGTCTGCAAATTGCGATGTGGTAAACAACAGTGAAATCATGCCGAAGATGGAGAACATCCCCAACGAATAGAGCTTTTTCTTTATATTCATATACGTGGCTCGTCTTTACTAAATTAACTATGAGTATCTAATTGATCGCATCGAAGCATGGAATACAACTCGTGCGACCTGGTTATTGTTATGGTTTTTGTATCAGTAATGAGCACTAAATCTAGCGACTGTTCAGCCCACCAGCAGTGACATTCTCAATGGTATTCAAACAGAGAATGAATCTTTTCACTAAAGATAAAAACATCAATAACACAAATTGAATACATGTACATTAGTTGAATGATAAAAGTGAGAGACAGCTATTTGACGGAACATAAATGGCTTGAACGTCTTGGTATACAAGGCATTGAATTAAAAGACTTTGACGCACATTTGGATGCATTATTTATGATGACATTTTTTTGGCTCTCCAGAAGAGCACGAGCGAAGCGCAACATTGGAGGTTTTGACTTGGTTTTTAAACAGTGAATCCGTCTATTGATGATTGTACAGTAAAGCGTAAACGGAGAAAAAAATGGACCTACTCAATTCGAGTCAGGTCCATTTTTTTGATTGTCTAGTCAATCGCTTTGCAGCTAAAGAGTTAGGGTGCGAATTCAAGGCTGGCTAAAACGCTTTTACCATCTTGGTTAGGCACTTCAATAACACCGCTTTCTCGTCTTCTTCGATATCTTGCGTCAGCTCATTAACCAAATTCAAGTGAAGCTGATTGTGGTGAACGTGTATCTTCTGCCCTTCATCCGTCAAGGCAACCACAATCGCACGACGATCTGTTGGGTGTTCATGGCGCTCAATCAATTCAGCTTTAACCAACTTTTCTATTTGAACAGTAAGTGTACCCGTGGTAATACCCAACTTTTCAGCGAGCTCTTTCATTCTTAACGCACCATGCATACCAAGTACTTCAATGGTGTGTACTTGAGCCAGGGAATAACCCGTCTCTTTGACAACAGACTGCTCCCACGAAGACATTTTATCGTAGAACTCAGTCAGTATTTGGTTAAGTTGTTCTATATTTCGCATGGTCGTTTGAATGCACTTCAAGAGTAAGATGATTAATCTTATCAAACTTGGCGAGCATTTGTTTATATTCAGAGACGGTTTTATCACTGTTTGATTCAAGAGTAATCGCTGCTGAATAGTGATGCCCACTCACCTTCCACATATGGAAATCGGTGACCGACGCATAAGGCGTTAAGGTTTTGGTCACTGAGTCACGATAATCTTGGTCGATATTCTCATCCAGCAGGATTGGGCTGGTTTGTTTCATAAGGTTCATCGTCCACTTAGCAATCACGAATGCGCCAACCATTCCCATTGCTGCATCTAACCAGTTCCAACCGTAAAACTTACCAAATAGCAGCGCAACAATCGCAAGCAGCGAAGTTAGAGTATCCGCCAACACATGCATGTAGGCTGCACGTAGGTTGTGATCATGATGGTGTCCGTGATGCTCGCCATGTTTATGACCATGGTCGCTGTCGTGCTCATGGCTATGTGAATGACCGTAATTCTTACTATGATTGTGGCCATGCTCGTGTCCGTGATCATGATGGTGATCGCCAAGTAAAAACATACTCACCACATTCACAGTTAAACCAATACAAGCAACGATGATCGCTTCATTGAACTGAATCGCTTGTGGGTTAAACAAACGATGTACTGATTCCACCAGCATCAACAATGCCACAATCCCCAATGCAATCGCGCTGGTGTAGCCCCCTAACACGCTGACTTTGCCAGTACCGAAAGAGAAACGTTCGCTCTCGGCATGTTTCTTCGCATAACGGTATGCAAATAAGGTGATACCAAACGCTGCGGCGTGCGTCCCCATGTGCCAACCATCGGCAAGCAATGCCATCGAGCCGTAAATAGTACCTGCAACAATTTCGACAACCATGGTAACGACGGTCAATAACAGGACATAAAACGTGCGTTTCTCACCTTGACTGTTATGTGAAGAAAAGTTGTGTTGGTGACGTGTTGGAAAACTCAAATTGGCGTCCTTAGCTTGTGTTTGTGGTTAGATGATCGTTGCAAATAAAAGCCCTTTGATTGACAAGTAATTTGACAATCAAAGTAATAATTTGAAATTTAGTTTGATTATCAAACTTTGTCAACGATGAATTTTGAAACTCTGATTTGCGGGACGAATAGTTGATGGTGAGCGCTAGTTTGTTCCAAAGATTATTGATTCAGTAAAAACGAGGCTTTCCAGGGACAAAAAAGCCCACTCGAGGTGGGCTGATTGAGTCAAACTCAATGATTGTATTTATTTGTTTTGCAATGAAATAATCTCATCATTCACCCAACCTAACAGCTGCTTGGTTGCTTTCGACAAGACTTGGTTCTGCCGAACAATATAACCAAGACTGGTGCTCGAGAAGTTGGTCAATGGTGTCACTTTCGAATGCAGGTGCTGCTTGGTTGATACCGCAAACTCCGGGACAATAGCCACACCAAATCCCGCTTCTGCCCAGTCGATTTGAGCATCGACACTCCCTACTTCCATCACCCTATAATTAGGTAGATTAAGGCTTGGTAAACCTTCATCAATAAAGTCACGCGTTCTCGTATCATGACCTAGTAGAATCAAAGTGAGCTCTGCATCAGAGTCTCGGATATCAACCCCATCGCCAAGCGCACACCAAGAAAGCTCTTGCAGCTTAGTGAAATACAAAGACTCGTTGTGCTGCTCTTTGGCGATAACAAAACCAATATCCGCTTGAGCATTTTTAACTAAATTCGATGCCTGAGATGACGTGGTATTCAAGAGCGTAAGGTCAATACCGGGATACTGCGCTTTGAACTTCTGGAACGGACGAATTAGCAAAAATCGAGAAATGATGTCACTTACGGCAATGGTTAACGTCCCTATTTTAAGGTCGTTAATGGCATTGAGATCGGCCTGACAAATCTGCAGTTCGAGTAGCGTTCTTTGGCTTGTTTCCAATAGCCGCTGACCCGCTTGAGTCAATTGAAATGGGCTTCTCTCAATCAACCTTATGCGTGTTTGTTGTTCTAGTTGTTTTAGGTGCAAACTCACATTGGGTTGTGTCATGTGCAGTGCATTGGCCGCTTTCCCAAAATGCTTGTACTCCGCAAGCGTCACAAACGTCTTCAACAAATTAATATCGAGCATCATGTCCCCTCTCTCGTGTCACTTATATCATTCCCTACAGTGATAAACGAACGCGATAGGGAATCTCGTTTATAGCTTAAGACTTTAAGGATATATGAAATCCTTATCAAGATAATAAAGATAATTAATTTCTCTTATCCACTTTGTAGGCCTAACATGATTTCTCAATCAGTTAGGAGAAAAATTATGCCATCTATCGTTGTTGTGGGCGCAAACTGGGGTGATGAAGGCAAAGGCCGCATCGTCGATTTTTTAGCAGACCAAGCTTCTGCTAGCATTCGTTTTCAAGGCGGAAACAATGCCGGCCATACCGTAGTAAACGACTTCGGTACGTTTAAACTGCATCAACTACCGAGTGGTATTTTTAATCCTGACTGTACAGCGGTTCTTGGCCCTGGCATGGTGATCAGCCCTGCTGCGCTAACTCAAGAGATTGCAGAAGTTCAAGAAGCTGGCATCAAAGTAAAAATGGCGATTTCAGACCGTGCGACACTGTGTCTCCCCTTACACGCCCTTGAAGATACCCTTGAAGAAGAGCGTTTGGGTGACGGCGCTTATGGCTCAACACGTCAAGGTATTGCACCAGCATACGGCGATCGCGTGATGAAGAAAGGCATTCTTGTGGGATGGCTGAATCAACCTGAGATTTTGGAGCAGCGTATTCAATTTTTACTTGATTGGAAGATGCCTCAACTTAAAGCTCTATACCCTCAGTGTGACTTCTCTCAGACTGCTTCTGAAATGACAGAATGGCTACTTGAAGTGACTAAAGCTTGGCGCCCGTTCATTTGCAACGTGACAGAGCCGCTTAAAGCACTGCAATCGCAAGACGCAAACCTACTGTTTGAAGCTCAGTTAGGCGCAGGTCGTGACCTTGTTTACGGTGAATACCCTTGGACAACGTCTTCGAATGTAACTGCAGCTTATGCAGGCATTGGCAGCGGTTTACCTGCCCTTCGCCCTGAGCGTATTATTGCCGTTGCTAAATCGTTCAGTTCGTCTGTGGGTACTGGCACGCTCGTTACAGCAATGGAAGAGCAAGACAGCTTCCGCGAAAGCTCTAACGAATATGGTGCAACTACGGGTCGCCCACGTGATATGGGTTACTTTGATGCTGTAGCTACTCGCAACGGCGTTGACCTACAAGCCGCGACTGAAATCGCACTGACTAAGATTGACTGCCTATCTGGTTTGTCTGAACTTAAGATCTGTACCGCTTACTCAGGTGAACATACTGAGAACCCGATTTGGCCACAAACGGCTGAGCTAAAGCCCGTATATGAAGATATGGCTGGCTGGGATGAAGACATCACGGGTTGCCGCACGTTTGAGAGCCTTCCTCAAGCAGCGCAAGATTACGTTACTCGTATCGAAGAGCTGATGGGTGTGCCAATCGTGATGGTATCGGTAGGTCCTGAGCGCGAGCAAATGATCATTCGAGCTTAGCTTAGAAGACGACAAGATCTACATCAAAGCCCACATTCAGTGGACTTTTTTGATTGTTCATAAAGAACGAGATAACACAAGGAATTACAGACACAAAAAAGCCCACACTAGGTGGGCTTTTTTGTGGTTCATCGCGGATTAGCGGGAACTAAAAACAAAAACGGTAGTAAGTGATATGG
>NZ_JBFSUL010000100.1:0-6299 GCF_041467395.1 Vibrio sp. 10N.247.310.98
TACTACCGTTTTTGTTTTTAGTTCCCGCTAATCCGCGATGAACCAAAAAAAAGCCCAAAGTGATGAGGTATCACTTTGAGCGATTTTACTAATCTTCTAACACTAACTCACTTTCGTATTCTTCCCTAGATACGTCGCCGCGTTTGCAGCCGTTTAGGGTGTGAAAGCGACGGCGTCCACGAGCCAGTTGAATGTACTTCAACCAAACACGCTCTAACTTGGACTTTGCCTTATGAGGGTGAGACAACACTTTAATGAAGTGTTTTTCTTCTGCATTGATTGGTGCTAGTTCACCAGTTTCAAGTGCAAGCATAGTGTCACCAAACAAGGTTAGGATTTCCTCTTCTGAAAGAGTAAAATCACCCGACTTAGCGAACCCTCTCGGGAATTTAATGGTGTCATAAAAACGTTTTTTTCCGTGTCGGAATTCGGTCTCAGACATATCAGCCTCAGTAATGTGGTTAGATAGAAATTAGTGTTTATTGCTCACGCGAAAATATTGTTAAAAGGCTAAAATAGGAAACAAAATGTTTTTGCCTTTACGATAAACAATCCTAGATCGGCTAGTTAGCAGATTTATTACAGAGATGTATTTGATGGATGTGAAAGTATTTAGAACCTTTCTTGAGGTTGCAAGGGTGCGCCATTTTGGGCGTGCAGCTGAAAACTTGTATTTAACACAAGCGGCGGTGAGTGCGCGGATCAAACAGCTTGAAGGCTATTTTGATACTCAGCTCTTCATTCGTGACCGCAATAACATCAAACTCACATCTTCCGGTGAACGTTTGATTGGTTATGCCGAAGTGATGGTGTCCACCCTACAACAAGCCAAATTTGAGCTGTCGTTAGAGAGTGGTAAAGCCTTGCAGTTAACGCTGGGCGGCACGCCGAATATTTGGGATGCGTATCTGCAAAACTGTTTAAGTGTGGTAACCGACTCTTTTGGTGGTTACGGCTTTATGGCAGAGGTGATGGGGCGCGAGCAACTGAACCGTAATTTGTTAGAACGAACCTTAGATATGGCTTTCGCGTTCGATCAGATCAAAGCAGAAGAGCTGAACTGTAAAAAAGTCGCTGACTTGGTTTTGGTGTTGGTATCAACGCAGCAAGATGATCTGGAATCTGTATTTCAACATAAGTATGTTTATGTGGATTGGGGAACGCGCTTTGGTTCTGAACACGCAGAACGTCACCCTAAAGTGCCAGCACCGTACCTACGTACCTCTACAGCCCGTATCGCCCTCGATTTCATTTTAGAGAAAGGCGGCAGTGCGTATCTTCCGGTGTCTCTAGTCGAACCTTTTATCGATTCGGGTCAGCTGCACAAGGTGAAAGGGGTTGAAGACTGGTATCTCCCAATTTATCTGAGCTACCGTAAAAGCAGTACCTCGGTTGATGCGATCATGCAGGTTGAGAAGTTGGTTAATGAGATTGACCCATCGACGGCTTACACATTGCAGCAAGCCGCTGAACAAGCACCTGAGTAACGGCATTCGCGGTAAGCAGTGGCTTTGCTGATTAGATTCAATAAAAAATGGCTCCCAACTAATTGTATAGTTGGGAGCCATTTTTGTTTTAAACCAGAAATGTACTTCTTTTCGGAACTAGAGATCGTTTCTAATTCCATAAATATCGTTTAAGCCTGGTATGTGTAGCCTTTATTAAAAGCCCTATAGGTTCATTAGATTCTCAATAGACTCTTCAAGAGAGTGTGACATGTACGAATGGATTTGATTGCCATCCGTTGCGTCAATCTCGATCATAGAAATCCCGTTGTCCGCTTTGTCTTCAAGAAAGCTTAGAGACTGCTCGACTGATTGACTGGTGAGAACCTGTTGATTTGATAAAACAATACGACATGTGTGTAGAACCATAGCCTTTTCCTTTTTATATTCGATAGGTCTCTGCATCTTGGCGTGCTAAGTACCGATCGTTGACGTTGTGAGAAGAATGTCCTCTCTAGGTTAAATTTAGTCGAATTGAATAAAATTAAAACCCTTTTTTGTGATTTATCTGACCTTCGCTTCCGAAAGTGGCTAGCGACAATGGTGGTTCACGGTAAACTTTTAGGTATCGGATCAAACGCTATGGTAAGTGGGAAGAGTACGGCATGTCGAAAAAGATCAATCACAACAGCAGCTTAACCAGTGAGCAGTGCCATTTGGCTCGATATGCACGAGATGCTCGCTTTGATGGGATGTTTTTTACAGCGGTGAAAACGACAGGAATTTTTTGTCGCCCGATTTGCCCAGCCACACCACCCAAAGAAGAAAACGTCGAATATTTTTCCCATCAAGCTCAAGCATTGAAAGCGGGATATCGTCCTTGTTTACGTTGTCGACCAGACAGCGCACCTTTTTCGCCGGCTTGGAAGGGCGTCGAAACCACTTTCTTACGTGCGATGCAGTTGATTGATAATGGCGCTCTGAATTCAGGATCTATCGTCGACCTTGCAACGCGGTTAGGTATTTCAGATCGTTATTTACGAACCTTATTCGACAATTACATCGGCGTGTCACCCAAGCAATATAGTCTGTACAGTCAATTGATGTTTGCCAAGCAGTTGCTGCACACCAGTAGCATGAGCATTACTGATGTCGGCTTTGCTAGTGGCTTCAATAGTACGCGCCGTTTTAATGATGCCTTTCAAAAAGAGCTGCAGCTTTCGCCAAGCCAAATTAGGCGAGCGAAGCCAAGTGACACTCAGAGTAATCATATTCAGCTTGGTTTTCATGGACCCTTAGATTGGAACCACTTGTTGAGGTTTTATCGACGAAGAATGATTGAGGGCTTAGAAGGCGTTGGCGAAGATTATTATAAGCGCACGGTAAATGTGAACGGGTCAAAGGGTTGGTTCAAGGCGACTTTAGCCAAAGATAACCGCTTGGATATTGAATTCGAGTTGGATGATATAAGCCAATTAAGAAGCTTGATTGCGAATATCCGCCGTATGTTTGATCTTGATGTCGATATTGCCAAGGTTGAGACGTTCTTTACGACTATCGATCCTAACTTGGTGGCTAAGAGTGGTATCCGTATTCCTGGCGTGTGGAGTGCTTGGGAGGCAGGCGTGAGAGCGATTCTAGGACAGCAAGTTTCGGTAACCGCGGCGATTGGTCAGCTTAACTTATTGGTCAAAGAGCTTTCTGATGAACATGAGAAAGCCAGCTTCCCAACACCAAAACAGATAGCGGACGCTGATGTTAGCTTCTTGAGAATGCCGGGAAGCCGCAAAGAGACCCTAAAGCGTTTTGCCGAATACATGGTCGACAATGAAGCTGAGCATCCTTCCAAATGGATTGAGCTAAAAGGGATTGGGCCTTGGACTATTCAATATGCACTGCTTCGCGGGTTAAGCGAACCTAATCATCTGTTGGTTGGTGACTTGGTGGTGAAGAAGTTTATTGAGCATCGCCCCGCCATCAACACGGAGAGTGTTTCGCCTTGGGGTAGTTACGCCACGTTCCACTGTTGGAATCAGTCTTAATCGGAATACTAAGCTAGGAGATATCATGGACAACCGTTTTACCTACTATGAGAGCCCATTGGGAACCGTGACGTTACAGGCGAACGATGAAGGCTTGCTCGGCCTTTGGTTCGAGACACATACCACCAAGCCGGAACCGTTGGGTGTTCAAGATGATAGCTTTCCGATCTTTGCATTGGCTATCGAGCAGCTTAATCGCTATTTCTCGGGCGAAGCTATTCAGTTTTCTGTGCCGATTGCAGCCAAGGGCACGCCATTTCAGCAGTCGGTTTGGCAGGCGCTGACGACCATTCCTTATGGAGAGACTTGGAGCTATGCACAACTGGCCGATGCGATAGGCAATCCGAAAGCCGTTCGTGCTGTGGGTTTGGCGAATGGCAAAAATCCGGTTTCAGTGATTGTGCCGTGTCACCGTGTGATTGGTAAAAACGGCAAACTGACGGGTTATGCAGGTGGCGTAGAACGTAAACAGCACTTATTGGTGATAGAGGGAAGAGAGCAAGACTAGCAAGCGATTTAGCCATGAGCCTGTCGAGATGCTGGCTGAATATCTCGTACTACTTAATGGTGAAGGCGAGTGGTTCTTAAAATATGACTTTGAATTAAAATCAACGCTTTCTGGGAAATATCGATTTGGTTGCATATTCTTTGACTATGTTCTCTAGGCAAGGATGCCCAAATGAATAGATTCCCCTTACTAATATCTGGCTGCAGCTCTGCATTATTGCTGACAGGTTGTTTAACTGATACCAGCCGACCTTTCGAGGTTCCACAGCTTGCTCTGTTCAAAGGTATGTATGAGAACGCAGATAATGACAGTTATCTACTTTTTGAATCCGGGCAAGTGACTTATCAAACAACGGATAATTCCGTGACTCGAACCTATCGTGTTGATGATGACTTGATCACCATTGAATTCAATTCTGGAAGCAGCCGAACTGACTCTAGACTAGTGATGCGCATTCAACAGAAGGGCGAGATGCTAACTTGCAACCAATGTCCAGCGATACAATTGAGTAACGTCTGGACACTTGTAGATAAGCCTGTGAAAGACAGTTCGAACTAGAAAAGATCTCCGAATTAGAAAAGATCGCCATTAAGCCATAGGTGTGCAGCGATACTGACGGCATAGCCAATCATGATCACTGGCATCCATTTCAAGTGGCCAAAGAAGGTGTATTTGCCATGCGCCGCGCCCATTAACGCCACACCTGCCGCACTACCAATAGATAACAAGCTGCCGCCAACGCCTGCGGTTAAGGTGATCAGTAGCCAGTTACCCATCGACATTTGAGGTTCCATCGATAACACGGCAAACATCACCGGAATGTTATCGACAATCGCAGATAAGATCCCCACCATGATGTTGGCCCAAATTGGATCCCATTGGCTATACATCACGCCAGAGGCAAGCTCCAAGTATCCCAGTAGACTCAAGCCACCTACACACATTACCACGCCGTAGAAGAACAGCAGAGTGTCCCATTCGGCATGGGACACTCTTCGAAATACATCAAAGGGCACGACTGAACCGAGTCGCTTCAATGCCCCCCCATCATTGTTGGCAATCGCCACCGCTTTTTTCTTCGCCAGTGAATTTGGTAAGGTCTTACGCAAGAAATAACCAAAGAACTGTAGATACGCCAGCCCCATCATCATGCCCATTACTGGAGGGAAGTGGAGTACGGCATGGAAAGCAACCGCAGTGCCGATGGTCATGATGAACAACAACACGATGCGTCTTGCACCGCGTTTTAATTCAACGTGCTGATGCACCGTGTCGGGTTGGGTTGTGGGAACAAAGTAAGACATGATCATTGCAGGGACGAGGTAATTCATCACTGAAGGAATAAATAAGGGAATGAATTCACTGAAGCTCACATAACCAGCCTGCCACACCATCAACGTTGTGATGTCACCGAATGGGCTGAACGCGCCGCCAGCGTTAGCGGCTATCACGATATTCACACAGGCTAGGTTAACGAATTTAGGGTTAGATCCTGCGACTTTCAGAACCACGGCGCACATCAATAGAGCTGTGGTGAGGTTGTCGGCGATCGGTGAGATAAAGAAGGCCAGAATACCGGTTAGCCAGAACAGAGAGCGGAAATTAAAGCCTTTGCCCACCATCCACGCTTGCAGCGCATCAAACAGTCTTCTCTCTTCCATGGCGCTGATGTAGGTCATGGCGACGAGTAGGAAAAGTAACAGCTCAGCGTATTCTAGTAAGTTGTGTTCGAGTGCTTGCTTAGCGACTTCAACAAGGTTGTGTTCTTGGTAGATAAAACCAATGATTATCCAGATCAGTCCTGCTGCAAGTAACACTGGCTTAGATTTTCGGAGCTTTAGGTACTCTTCCATCATCACCACGATGTAGGCGACAACGAAAATGGTCAGGGATAGGTAGCCAGCGAATGAGTTGGTGAGCTTGAGTGGTTCTCCCAACTGAGAAGTGGCAGCACCTGCTACCGAAGAAAAGAGTAACAAAGAGAGAACAGCAGAAAGCTGGATACCTAACATGGATTACGCTCCGAAGTTAATAAGTTATTAACACGGGTAAAAGAGTAGACCTAAATAACCATGTGCAGTGTGATAGATATCTTAATAATTCAATAGATTATAATGAAAGGAATAGACTGTGATGTGAACGAAATACGGTCTTACATACTCAAAATTACTGTCTTCCACACTTAAGTTAAAGACTAAAGACTAAAGACTAAAGACTAAAGACTAAAGACTAAAGACCAAAGACTAAAGAAAAAGGTTCATCGCGGCTTTCCGGGGAAAGCCGCTTTTATCTTCAAGAAGAAGT
>NZ_JBFSUL010000101.1:0-6254 GCF_041467395.1 Vibrio sp. 10N.247.310.98
AGATGGTTCACTCGTTAAGCGGTGAACAACGCTTCATACGACCTCAGGTCGCACGGACAATAACAAGTTAGGAGCAGTCATAAACTGCAGTCTCATTCGAAGCGATTAAAAAAGCACTTCTAAACGAGATGTTAGAAGTGCTAATTATTGAGTAAATTTAATAAACTTCTTATACCCAGACTTGATCAAATACTCGGTACATGTTGCCACCTAAGAACTTGCTGCAGTCTTCTTCTGAGTATCCATTTTCAAGCATGGTATCAATTAGAGCTGCAACAATTTGATATGGTGCTGGGGTAGGAAACCCTTTTGCTCCTACAGCGGCACTATAGCCACCATCAGGGAATACGTTCTGCCCCATTGGTGTTTGAATAATAGACGCTGTAAAATTGATGTTCGGGATATAGTCTGAACCGAAGCCAACGTGGTCTATACCGACTAAGTTGACCATATAATCAATATGTCGAAATAATTGTTCAGTCGTCAATATATCTGGGTTAGATGTATCCATAAAGGCAGCCACCATATTTATTGAGCAAACCCCACCGGTTGCCGCAACACCTTTAATCACAGCGTCAGAAAGGCTTCTCTGATAATCGGCAATGGCTTTCGCACCTGAATGCGAAGAAATGACAGGTTGGCTACTGCGTTCAATCGCATCTAAGGAGGTTCGTTCGCCAGTATGGCTTACATCAACAGGCATACCGTATCGGTTATAAGCGTCGACAAGTTTTTTTCCATATTCAGTTAGACCACGGTTCTCAATTTCGAAGCAGCCATCACCCACATCATTACGTTGATTATATGCCAATAAACAGTAACCATAGCCCATCTCACGCCATAGTCCTACGCGATCAACATCACCACCAAATATTTGAGTACCTTGGTGAGTGAAGTAAATACCCAATTTGTTTTGTTTTACCGCTTCATCAATATCTTTGGTAGTGCGGATCATCATATAGTCGTCTGGGCGTTCTTTCATTTTGCTTAGGTAGAACTGAGCGCCTTTCATAATGCCTTCAACCGAGGCATCTAACGAGTCTGCGGAAGGACATGCTGCTAGTACCTTGAATCCAGCGGCTTTGCACTTGTCCATTTCATCATGGAATTCTGGTGCTTCAGGTGAAGACCATTGAGAGGGCCAAAGACCGGAAAAAAGGCTGTCAATAGCCATAGAATCTCGAACAATTTTTTTTGCACGTTCAGATGCAGGATATTTGTGTGTTCGTTGAGGGATTTTTGAATAATCTTTTATTTCAAATTCTGGTAATTTTGGTGCACCTGACTTTGTCGCTTTATCATTACTTGGTTCGATTTCAGATTTGTTGTCCATATTTGAAATTTTCCTTAACAGTGTTAGCTTCTATAAAATATAAATATGTTGGAAGTTTGGAAGTAAAGATAGGTACGGATTTATATCAAACGGAGTGTTAAGCCCTTTATACGCACCTTTTTATAAATAAACTACGCCCAATGACATGATAAAAACGTGATTTATGTCGAATATTTTTGGCAAATCTATCTAAATGTTACCTCAATTAGAAAATTCATTTAAAAGTATTATATGTGACACTTTAAGAAATTATCGAAGAGGTGAGATAAAAAAGCGATACCTGAGTATCGCTTTCTATAGTCTGATTTATCATTGATTAGGTGAATTAACGTCGAATGGCTTCGCCTGCTTTAACGTCTGTATCTAGTTGTGTGTTGTTGACAACGATTTTGCCGTTAACCAATAACCAATGTACGCCTACGGCTGGGTGGTTAGGATCTTGGTAGGTGCCCACATCAGCGATAGTTTCTGGGTCGAATACCACGATATCTGCGTCCATATTAGTTTGGATTCGTCCTTTATTTTTCATTTGAGGGACAAAATCTTCTATTAATTGAGCTGGCATCAGTGTCATTTTACGTAGTGCTTCCGTCATCGTTAACAAGCCGCGCTCACGAACATAGACTCTGAGTACTTTAGCAAAGGTGCCATTTGATCTAGGATGAGAGAATAGATCTTTTGGTAATGGCCACTCGTCACCTGCATAATTTTCAATGTGGCCGTCTTCGTCCATATGCATCCAGAACATTTCGTCAGATTCAATCAACACATTAGGATTTAGAATCGAAGCGTCTAATAGAGCAAGATCTTTAGGGTTTTGCTCGTCTAGGAAGTGCCAGACAATAAAGGTACCAGGTTTATTTTCTTGGTAGTCTTTCAACTGTTCTTCTGTCATACGTTCTTTACCTAGCTGAAAGTTTTCAGCGGTTGAACCCATACGTTCCCGCCAGCCTTCACCAGAAAACATGGCTGCGCCAACGACAGTACTTGCTGCGCCCCAAGGGTAAGCGCCCACAGTAACATTGATTCCTTGTTCTTGAGCCTTATTGACCATAGGTAAGATGGTTTCGATATCTTTTAATGAAGTACTGTTAATATGACAAAAGTGCATATGAGCGCCAGTGATAGCGGCATTGCCCACTAATTCTTTAACGGCTTCAAACGAGCTTTGTGGCTCGGCATTGCTGGCATAGCGAACGTGAGTATAGGTTGCTACGTCTCTTTCTGCGGCTAATTCAGCCAATGCATAATATTCTTTTTGACCATGGCCCGGTGCATAGCCAGCGTTAATCCCGATACCTAGGCCACCTTCATCAAGGCCTTGCTCAATCAGCTTGATGATTTTACTTTCTTGCTCAGGTGTTGCTATATCCATCTTCCAATCATTACGTGATTGAGCTTTTTGGAAATAGCCAACGGTCGCTTCGGGTTCCGTCTCACTAAATGTAGCAATACGAGCGTAAGTCCAACCAGCTGCTGCACCATAGTTTAATGGTAAGCCTTTTTCAGCTTGTCCTGCATACCAGTCACTGATAGGTAGAACACCAGATTCGAGTTCCAGCATAGTGGTAACGCCTTGCATCGCCTGCATTCTGTAGTCACCAATGTTTTGACCATGAGCGTGGACGTCGATGAATCCAGGGGCAACAACTTTACCTGTAGCGTCAATAGTTTTATCCCCAGAAATACTATCGGTCGTTATTGCTGTGATCTTATTATCTTTGATCCCGACATTAGCAACAGAATCGAAATTTGTTTCAGGGTCGATAACTCTGCCGTTCAAAATTACAACATCATAATTAGCGGCGATAACAAGTGGTGACATAAGGCCAAAGCCGACGATTGTAGCCTTTTTAATGAATGATTCTAGTGGTTTCATAATTTTATCCCGTGTGTGTGAGATGAACTATAAGTGTTACGTGTCAAAAATCTTAGACCAATAATTTCACGCTATCTACCTGATCCTCATCTTTGCTCATTGATAAGACAAATCTAACGTGACAAGAGAAAGTGACTCAAAAACAATCACTTTTACGCTCATCTCACCCACAGCTATTGACTTTGCCGCTCCAGAGCTGCCCTTCTCTATAAAGGCAACTTTGACAAAATAATCCTTCATAGCTAAACGTTTATGTACCAACGTTTTCGTCAGGGAAAAAAAATGCCAAACCTTAAATTACGAAGTTTAAGCGCGATATTCTTCTTTGCTGTCACTCTTCCCATCGTAGTGTTAGCCGACGAGGGGCAAGATGTAGAGGAGGTAGCTAAAGAGCTAGCCAACCCAAACACAACGCTTGGCTCGATGTCCTTTAACTTGGATTGGACGAACTATCAAGGCGACTTAAATTCAGCGAACAGTCAGAACGGGTATCGCTTGAGCTTTCAACCTGTTCTCCCTGTGCCAATTGCAGAGCGAACCAACTTATTTATCAGACCAAATATACCTTTAATATTTGACCAACCCTATTACAAGGGCGATAGATTTGAAAATTCAGATGCAGGTCTCGGTGATATCGGCTTTGATGTGGCCGTTGGTCATACCTTTGAGAGCGGCATGATTGTCGTGGGGGGGATAGTGGGTACACTGCCCACCGCAACAAGCGATGAACTGGGTAACGATCAATTCTTACTCGGTCCAGAGTTTGCCTTAGCCTACGTACAAAGCTGGGGGGTTATCGGGGCGTTAATTACCCATCAATGGAACGCTGGCGGAAGCAATGACGCCGACGCGAGTATTACTGGTGGACAGTACTTCTATACCGCGAATCTAGACGATGGATGGCAAATTCAAGCGCAACCAACTTGGAGCTATAATCACGAAGCGAGCAGTGGAAATAAATTGTCATTCCCTATTGGTATTGGGTTCGCTAAGACGACTCTCATTGGTGGCAAACCCATCAAGTTTGGTCTTCAATACTGGAACTACATTGAAAGCCCTGACGCGTTTGGGATAGAGCATCAACTTCGACTGGTCATCACACCTGTTGTTGCTCTTCCTTGGTGATAACAGGTCGCAGGATAAAATTAGACATAAAAAAACCGCAGCGAACTGCTGCGGTCTTAAATTTGGCGGTGAGTGAGGAATCCGACTTATTTATTTAAGATGCTGATATATATCCATAAAAAAACTCGCAAAGAGAGCGGTAATACTTATGGTAGTACTTTTAACCAAGCGGTGTTTTTCAAGGTAGTTGTCATCATTTGCTTACTTATTAAGCAGCTTCTCTTTCTGGATTTAGGTGAACGTCACCAACAGGTTCACAGTTTCTGATATCACCAGGCCAGCGTTCAGGGTTTAGCTCTTTTGCAGCGAGTAGTACCTCCGCTCGGCGCTTCAAGATCTCTTTATCTTTTCCATTGTGACGCTCTGAAGGCGTGACATAATTCAGCTTACTGTGCTTGTGCTCCGTGTTGTACCAGCGTACGAAGGCTTCAACCCAACTTCGACTATTGTCGATTGTTTCAAAGCCCTTTGTTGGCCAGCTTGGCATGTACTTTACCGTGCGGAACAATGACTCAACATACGGGTTATCATCACTGACTTTTGGGCGACTATACGATGAAGTAATACCTAACTCTTCCATTTTTGCTTTGAACGTCAACGACTTCATCGGCGCACCATTATCTGAGTGAAGAACCAGTGCTTGATTGAAGCACTGCTCTCGCATCAACGTTCGTTGCAGAAGTTGTGACGCTAGCTCACCGCATTCATGCTCATACACTTCATAACCAACAATTTTTCGACTGTAGATGTCCTCAATGACATACAGGTAATAGTGTTGGCCTCGAACTTTTGAAGGTAAGTAATTGATATCCCACGTATAGACTTGGTTTGAGTCCGTCGCTGTGTAACTGGTTGGCTTCGCTTGCTTCTGTCTGCTCCGCTGACGACCTCGCTTGTGAAGTTGCCCCTGCGTACTCAGTACTCGATAGTAGCTCGACTCAGAGGCGATATACTCACCTCTATCAAGCAGTGTCGGGACGATTTGAGTTGGAGGCAAGCTTGCGAACTCAGAGCGGTTACACACCTCGACAATCGCATCACGCTCTTCCTGAGACAGCTTGTTAGCAGGCTCAGGTCTGATGCATATTGGCCTTTTGTCAGCTTGAACTTCTCCTTGCTGATACCAGCGACGATAGGTTCTCAAGTCAATTTGAACTTCATGGCAAGCTAGCTGTAAACGGCATCCGCATTGCTTCGCTTCAAGGATTAGAGTCACTATGGTCTGCCTTTCATCGGTTGAGGTTAGTCGTCCTCTGGCTCTTCCCCGTAAAAGGCTCTCAGCTTTTTTCTTAGTACCAAGAGGGCGGCCGTTTCAGCGAGTGCTTTTTCTTTGAGTCGTAAATCTTTCTTCAAATCTTTGATTTCAAGTTTGTCAGCTTTAGCCTGCTTCTTTGCTTCAGCTTCCTGCTCTTTACTCGACTTAAACCCTTGCATACATTCGCTGCGCCAACTTTGGATTTGTTCAGGGAAAAGACCTTTTTCACGACAATATTGGCTGAGTTCACTTTCGGTCATCGAGTAAGTCTCGGCAACAATGGCGAGTTTAGTTTGAGCAGACCACTGCTCTGATGAAGTGTTGCTATTTGGCACGGCGGCTCCTGAACCTCTGAGTTGCTGGCGCCAATGATACAGGGTCGCAGTGCTAATTCCTTCCTCTTCCGACACTTCTTTCACTGGCATCGAATAGGGAGGTAATAGCTTCTTCAAGATAGCTTCTTTTCTTTCTACTGAGATACGAGACACAATTACTCTTTATCGCCCAAACTGGTTAAATTTTAACAGTGACAACTACCCTGCCAGATAGGGAGCCTGTCTTATCCCAGTACAGTACCTTGATCTTATCGTGCTGTTTATTGGTAAATAGGAACAGCGCACCGCTGCCAAGAGGCAAGTCAGTATCATTTTCGATAATCGCTG
>NZ_JBFSUL010000102.1:0-6068 GCF_041467395.1 Vibrio sp. 10N.247.310.98
ACGATTGTTCTGGTTAAACTCTAGGAACGTGGCCAATATCAGTTGACCACTACATCACTTCTAACTCTTAAGCTAAATAGAGCAGAGCACTAATCTGATTGTTTTACTATGTGAAATTCTCTATCGCGTACGTACTTCGCCCTAAGGAGTGAGACTTTATTGCTTGAATACGTAAAGGGTAATTGTCGATTATGTTCGTATTGGTACTCGTTTAGCTGCTATCTAAACCATACCTGATACACGTATCTGGAACCCTGAGACTGACTAAGGAAAAGGTAGGATGCTTAACACTTCAAGCTATCACACTCACTGTGCATAAATAGAGATGTTGATTCGAAAGACCATCAAACAAACCTAAATAGCTATCTCGTAGATACAAAAACGCCTAGCGTTTGCTAGGCGTTGATAAATAGTGTCTCTAATACATCGACTACAGTATTTGCTTAAGCACCCTATCGGCTTTCACACGAGTGATCTTACGAATCAACTTCTGAACTTCCATCGGGTAGCTCTCTACCTTGTCTAACTGCTTATAAGTACAGATAAGCTGAGTGTGTTGAAGGATGTTATCCACTTCAGCCTGAAACTTGTCTGTTAGGTGATGGTAGTTATCTTGGATAAAGATACCGTTCTCTAGATCCAACTTCCATGCGCGTGGATTTAGATTATTACCTGTTAGTAGCATGTAGCGCTTATCTACCCAAATGCCCTTTAGGTGGAAGCTATTGGAATCGTGTTGCCAAAGTCGAATTGATAGATTACGGCTAGCAATATGAGCTTCATTCGCTTTAGCGAAACGGCGTAAGTTCAGTTCGTAAAGGTATGGCAAACCACCAATCGTTTTAAACTCTTCTTCTGGTGAGATAAAGAAATCATTCGCTGTCTTATCACCAACAACAATGCTGACCTTTACGCCACGCTTAAGTGCTTTCTTCACTTCTTTAGCTAGGCTAGGTGGGAAGTTGAAGTAAGGTGTGCAGATGAAGATTTCATCTTTAGCTTGAGCGACGAGTTGGTTGATTCCCTGATTCAGACGGTTACGTCTTTTACCGATACCAACCAATGGTGTTACAGCCACTTGCTCTGCTGAAACCTCTTGCCCTTCGAATTGATACTGAGACCTTGCCAATGATGCTCGAAACTGACGAATCGCTGGTTTCAGTTCTTTGGTCGCAGGCTTGTTCTTATCAGCCAGGTCATAAACAGCGCTGTCCGCAACCATCTGTTCGTGTACGTAGGCAAACATTGAGTCAGCAAGAGCTGCATTGTTTAAAACATGGTAACGATCAAAGCGATAGCGGTCATGGTAATTCAGATAGATATTGTTAAGGCTTGCACCGCTGTATATCACGCTATCATCGACGATAAAGCCTTTTAAGTGCAATACGCCAAAGACTTCTTTGCCGCGAACGGGAATGCCATAGACAGGCACAGAATGTTGATATTTCTCTGCGAACTCTTTATACATGGCTGCATTGCCTTCAGAAGACTCTGCGCCAATCAATCCACGCTGCGCCCGGTGCCAATCGACACAAACGCTCACGTCTAATTCTGGATTCTTTTGCTTTGCTTCATATAAGGCAGTTAGGATCTCACGGCCAGCCTCATCATCTTCAAGATACAAAGCGACTAAACTAATACGAGTCGTTGCGCGAGATATTTCATCAAGTAGGCGAGTTCGAAACTCTTGCGCTGATAGTAGTACTTCAAACTTGTCAGGATTCTGCGCTATGGTTGGCAACTGTATGAATGGATTCCTACTGGCAATCATATTGACTGTTTTACCTTAAAAATATGCAAAATTGCGAACCTTTAATTTTACCAAAGGGATAGCACCAAATACTAGATAATCGAGGCATTCTCTAACAATTTTGCTGATAATGCATAGGAATGAGATCTTTTCCGCTATTCGAATAGCGCTCGTATAAAACTCTTAAACCATTTGGTAGATCTTTAGGGTCTACTTGTACGAATTTGTGTCGCGCGTAAAAATTGGTGAGATGAGCGTACGCAAAGCAGTAATCATCTTCCGTAAGCGTATGTTGCGCACAATAATCCATAAGCTGGGAGCCTAATTGCTGACCACGATGTTGTTTTGATATCGCCATACCGGTAAGTAAGCGATTATTTTCTATTGTACGAAAACGCACGACACCGCACAGTTCGTTATTCAGCAATAACGAATAGATCAGTTCACTCTTATTCGCTTTTCCCGTTGGGTAATGTTCTTTATAGAAACGTTTAACTAGGGGAACCTTTACTGGGTCTAATTGAGTAATGATGACATTGTTCATTCAGTCACTGCGCCATTGGTTTATCTGCTGTAGAATGACCGCAGTGTAAGTTAATTGAATATCGCCATGCAATTCCATCTCAATGCTAGTTTAAAAAATGTTCATACTTTTTCCATCGATCAGACGTGTGATGCGTTGGTTGAAGTCACCACTACCGAAGAACTTATTTCGCTTTACAAAGACCCTAAATGGTCAGCTTTGCCTAAGTTAATACTGGGTAAGGGCAGTAATATGCTTTTTACTGAGCACTTCGCTGGCCTGGTCATCGTGAATAAATTAGCCGGGATTGAGCTGGCCGAGACGGACAGTCATCACCTACTGCATGTGAGTGGTGGCGAGGATTGGCCAAGCTTGGTTGAGTGGAGTGTGGATAAAGGGCTGGGTGGTCTAGAAAACCTAGCAATGATACCCGGCTGTTCCGGCTCTGCTCCGATTCAGAATATTGGTGCGTATGGTGTTGAGCTACAAGACGTATGCGAGTATGTCGATATCCTGTGTCTGGATACTTATACAGTTAAGCGATTAAGCAAAGAAGAGTGTCTCTTTGGTTACCGAGATTCTATTTTCAAACACGCTCTCTACGATAAAGCGATTGTTGTTGCGATTGGTTTAACGTTGCCGAAAGAGTGGGAGCCATGCAATCACTATGGCCCATTAAAAAGCCTAGCAGCCGATACGCTCTCCCCTCGCACTATATTTGATGAAGTGTGTGCTATCCGTTCAAGTAAGCTGCCAGACCCTAGAGTACAAGGGAATGCGGGTAGCTTCTTCAAAAACCCTGTGATCACCAAAGATCATTTTGATCGCTTGTTAGCACTATATCCAAATATGGTTGGTTATGAGAGTAATGACATGATCAAAGTTGCTGCTGGCTGGCTGATTGATCAATGCCAGTTCAAGGGTGTGACAGAAGGTGGCGCTCAGGTTCACCCCAACCAAGCATTGGTTATTATCAATTATGATGAGGCTTCTGCTGTGGATATCCTTAAGCTTGCAGAGCGAGTGCGCCAGTCCGTTTTGAATAAATTCGATATTCGATTGGAACATGAAGTGCGCTTTATGGGACGAGACTGCGAGACAAACTTGGATAAGGCTTTGGAGTCATTGGCATGAGAGAGCACAGTACCAAGCTTGCACTATTGAGATGTCTTGCTGACGGTGAGTTTCATTCAGGTGAAGACCTAGGTGAAATGATTGGCGTATCACGAGCGGCTATCAGTAAGCACATTAAAGGTATTCAAGAGTGGGGTTTAGATATCTACCGAGTACAAGGCAAGGGTTACAAACTAGCCAGTCGTTTGGATATGCTTGACCAAGACAAATTGTCTGCAGTTAGTCGCGATGCTTCTCTTGAACTCATTCCCATCATAGGTTCTACAAACCAACACCTATTAGAGCGCACTAACACCCTCGAATCGGGTTCTGTCTGTATTGCTGAATATCAAGCTGCGGGTCGTGGACGCCGTGGACGAGAGTGGGTATCACCATTTGGTGCAAACCTCTATCTTTCAATGTATTGGAGACTCGACGCGGGGATGGCTGCCGCAATGGGCTTAAGCCTTGTGGTTGGTGTAGCTGTTGTTGAAGCTTTGGAAGAGATGGGCGTAGAAGGTGTAAAGCTTAAATGGCCGAACGACCTTTACCACAATGACAAGAAGCTTGCAGGTATCTTGGTCGAGCTGTCAGGACAGTCTGGTGGCGCTGCGCATATTGTGATTGGTTTAGGGCTAAACCTATCCATGGATCCAACAACATCAGGTATTGGCCAGCCATGGACTTCCCTTAAAGAAGTGTGTGATGGGAAGGTGCCAGACCGTAACCAGTTAGCGCAGGCTCTGATCAATGCTTGGGATAAGTCACTTGTCGACTACGAGTTGAAAGGAATGTCCAATTTTTTAGAGCGTTGGAACCGCTTGGATAATTTCTTAGGTCGCAATGTTAGATTGATCATTGGACCTAGAGAAATTGAAGGTGTTGTTCAAGGCATCGATGAACAAGGTGCTGTATTGCTCAAAACTGAGAATGGTGTCGAGAGCTATATTGGTGGCGAGATATCGCTAAGAAAAGGCGACTAAGGCGTTACTATTTTCTTAGTAACACTTCTTCAACCATATGATCTGCGCCTTTACGTAGAATCAGGTGAGCCCTTTCTCTTGTCGGAAGGATATTTTGTTCAAGGTTCAAGCCATTAATTGAACTCCAGATACCTTCTGCTTTGTCCAATGCGGCTTGGTTCGATAATTTAGTGTAATGACTAAAGTAAGAGCCAGGCTTAGTAAACGCGCCATCGCGGAATTTCATAAAGCGATTGACGTACCATTCTTTGATTTGTTGGCTATCAGCGTCAACATAGAGTGAGAAATCAAGGAAGTCTGAAATAAACACGCGATGTGGCTCGTGTGGATAATTCATTCCGGTTTGTAAAACATTAAGCCCTTCAATAATAAGCACATCTGGTAGGTCGACGCACTTAACGTCATCAGTAATATTGTACGTAAGATGCGAGTAAACAGGGGCTGTGACATTTCTCTTGCAAGCTTTTACATCCGAAACAAAGTTCACTAAACGCTTGATATCGTAAGATTCAGGAAAGCCCTTTTTGCTCATCAACCCTTTCTCTTCTAACACCTCGTTTGGATATAAAAAGCCATCGGTTGTCACTAGTTCAACTTTTGGGTGGTTTTCCCAGCGAGAGAGTAGGGCTTTAAGCAGACGCGCAGTGGTACTTTTGCCAACAGCTACGCTACCCGCAATACCGATGATAAAAGGTGGCGCTTTCTCTTTCTTATCTAGAAATTGGTGGAGTACCGAGTTTCTATTCTGTCTGGCTGCCACATAGAGGTTCAATAGACGAGATAGCGGTAGATAGATCTCTACTGCCTCTTCCATTGTGAGCTTTTCATTGATGCCTTGAAGCTCTTTTAAGTCGCTCTCAGAAAGTGTCATCGGAACTAAATTCCTTAGCTCAGACCAACGTTCGCGGTCAAATGACATAAATGGGCTCATACAAAACTCTATAGTGGATAACAAAACAAGTGCATGGAAAATACATCAAGCGATAGATAAATAAAATATCTTCCTGTACTAGATGCGGGTTAAAGACGTAAACCTTGAGCTAAATAGCCGTATGTAGGAGTTTGGTCAGAGAATTTTGCACTTTTTTTCAATTTACTATTGCAAGGTGGAAAATCATTCAATAAAATGCGCCCCACTTGTGCCGACTTAGCTCAGTAGGTAGAGCAACTGACTTGTAATCAGTAGGTCACCAGTTCGATTCCGGTAGTCGGCACCACTTTCTCCCTTCCTATAAGGCAAGCGAGAGAAAGCTCAAAATTTGGAGAGGTTCCCGAGTGGCCAAAGGGAGCAGACTGTAAATCTGTTGGCACTGCCTTCGATGGTTCGAATCCGTCCCTCTCCACCATATTCTAAAGGTTAAATAGCTCAAACAGAGTTACGTGTTGCGTGCATCGTATAATGGCTATTACCTCAGCCTTCCAAGCTGATGATGCGGGTTCGATTCCCGCTGCACGCTCCAACTCATTTTGTGTGCTGATATAGCTCAGTCGGTAGAGCGCACCCTTGGTAAGGGTGAGGTCCCCAGTTCGACTCTGGGTATTAGCACCAGTCTAAAGCTTCTTCTCCTTTAATAAAGAAAACCATTTTTTTGGTTGCGTGGTCTTATTTTAAGCCACCTAATCCGTACCTAGAGGGACACCCCATGTCTAAAGAAAAATTTGAACGTACGAAACCGCACGTAAACGTTGGTACTATCGG
>NZ_JBFSUL010000103.1:0-5513 GCF_041467395.1 Vibrio sp. 10N.247.310.98
ACGCTTACCTTTCGCAAGTCCTTGCAGGGCAAGGGGCTTCGTAATCTTGCCCTGACGTCCGAGTGACGAGTTTCACTCCAATCACGTTAGGAGCTCCATTTTCGTCTATATATAGCGAGACGTTTAAGGGGATGCCTAACGTACTCAAATGCTCTTTATGTACCAGACTCGACTCTAAAACAGGATCGTGAAACATAATTGTCAGCGAGGGCAAAAGCGGCTATTCAGCTTGATTAGCAAACCTAGAATATTCAAACGCGATAGCATTTAACAACTGAGGTAAGTCTTTAATATTTTGTTTATTAATTTCGATATAATCATCAACGAAGTGGTCTTTTTCTTCGGCTGCCTTATTAATAGAACAACCTAATAATAGAATACAACTTAGCGCTAAAAGGGTTAGCTTCTGCATTTACAATGCCTTGATTAGTTTTAGGTAAGGGATGAGGATAGAAGTGGTAAAAAGCTCGAAAGGCGCTCAATAAATCGACATTCACTTTTATTGAGCATGAACCTTCTCGTAGTTCCATTTCAATCATATTTACTCAGTCATTTAACTGTTATTGCGTCTTATCAATCCAATATTTCACCATTACCGAAAACTCTTGATACCTATCTTGATAACAAAAATGACCACTGCCTTTGAATACTGTTAACTCAGCATTCGACATACGTTTAGCTAAACGTTCTCCATTATCGACGTAAAGAATTGCATCGTTTTCTCCCCAAAATATCTGAGTGGGTAACTCTATTTTATCGAGCAATGGATCAACCGTTGCTAGACTTTTTGGGTAATCTTTAAACCATTGCATGACGGCAGGAATTCGATTGCGATAAGAAGCAATATAGTCGGAAATCTCTTCTTGATTGGGGCGATAGTTCGTATAGCAAACCTTGATACAGCCTTGAACTAAAGAGCCAGCCCCTGTCACTTTAAAAACAGTGCGCCAAAACGATGAGTCGACCATTTTTCGGATGGCGCTTGCATTTGACGAAGGATTAATTGCTGGGCCATCGCCTATCAATAAACTTTTGACATCATTGTCATATGTGCCCACATAGTAAACGATCGCGGGCATACCAACGTCAGGCCCCAATAAATGTGGTTCTTGAATATCCAAATGATTTAAGAATTCTTTTAAAAAGTCGCCTTGAGCCTTGAAAGACATGTATTCAATCCCGCCCGCACTGCCGCCGAACCCAGGCATATCGTAAGCATATAGGTTGTAGTGTTCAGCCAACCCACTCCAAATAGGGGCATACGCAAGAATGCTTTGAGGAAAAGGGGAAAGCATCACAAGAGTCGGTTTACCAATCGCTTCAGAATGTGCGTATCGAATATCGACACCATTTATCTTGGTTCGCTTTATTGGCATGGATGGTGTCGTTTCAAATGTTGGGAACATTGGATAGTCGTTTTTTCTTCGCAACTGCTCCAAGCTTTTATATTCAGAAGTCAATAACATCAGTGCCGATGCGTTAATACGATCAAACACGCTAATTTTTTCTATCTTAGGAGTATGTGTCATTAATTAATCTCTATTTAATTCTCTGAAGTTAAAAGACGCTGAAACCATGATTAAAAATTTCCATCCAATTTATTTCTGGTTCTCAAAAATAGTATTGGGGTTTACTCAACTCAGTATTTACAGCTATCAATAATTGTAGTTAACACCATTATTACTAATATTATCGCCACTACTTTACCGATATATTTGATGTTAACTAACATCGTTGTGGTCTGTTAAAACTCGTTAAATTACGTCATTTATGCTATGTTTATGACCTAATTCACAGAGGTTTGGATGGATCAATGACTATCAACACAACTTACTTTATAAGGGTAAATAGCCTGATGAATTTGTATTACAACGTATGTAATCAATATTATTCAGATCCAATCTCCCCACAGACAATTCCCCAATCCGCGTTTAATCACACAATGAACCTGTTGCCCATTTCTGAGGTATTTCAGCTTTATGAAGAACTCGAATGCTATACAAAAAATCCAAACTTTATGCTCGAGGCTGTGCGCCATTTCCGGGTCGAAGACTTGGGCGGATTAGGCCAATGGATGTTCTCTGGTCATGACTTAATGTCGACGATAAGAAAGGTAAATTACGGCATGGGGTGTATTCAATCCGGTGCTTTTTGGGTTGCTGCACCTGCGGGGTCTATCATCAAGTGGACTTACAACAATCAGTATGATGCAGAACACTTAGACGTTCATGACAGTATTAGAGTCGCTGTTTTGATGTCAAAAATATTGAAAAAATACCTTGGGGCAGACTTTGCTCCGATGCGCGTACTACTTTCAGGAGAGCGTGCGGATGAGAAACTATATCAAGATTATTTTGGCTGTGATGTCGCGTGGAATCATCATCAAACAGAGATCTGGTTTCATTCCAGCTTACGCTTGGCAAACCTGGCTGATAATCAAGATACCAAGCAAACCTTTTCGCTGAATTTTGAGGATTTGGACCGATGTTTAGACATGCCCGATCCTAGCGATGACACTAAGTTAGTTTATGAAGCCATCAACTACTCATGTCATTTTGGTTTACCGACACTCGAAAGAGTATCGAACCTGTTGGGCCTATCAATTCAGCAGTTTCAACGTAGATTCCATAAATATGGCCACAACTTTACCGAAATGTGTGGTTTTGTCTTAAGCAACAAAGCGGTCAAAATGCTAAGCCAATCAATACCAGTCGAAGAAGTTGCAAGCAGTTTAGGGTATAACCATCTCGATAGCTTTACGCATATGTTTAAGAAGCATCGAGGCATGACACCCAAGCAATATCTCAAATCATTGGAATAAAATAAAACATCCGCAGAGTGTCTCTACTTGCGGATGAGAAAGGTTGCATCACCTCGCTAGATGGCTTGGATACTGATCTCGACACGGCGATTGCAGGCTCTTCCGTCTTCGGTTGCATTGTCACAAATAGGGTAACGTTCACCAAGGCCGCTGGTACTGATTCGTCCACCTTTCACTTTTTGATTCACTAAGTAAGCTTTTACTGAATCAGCACGTTTCTCAGACAACTGCTGATTAGAAGCATCATTGCCAGTACTGTCGGTATAGCCTTTGATCTGCAAATACGAATCTGGGTACTCGACCAATATTCTCGCAACACCATTCAATGAATTGTATACCGTCGCTTCAAGTAGGTATTCACCAGAGCGAAAACCGATGCCGTTTTCCATCACCAACACTAACTCATTTTCACCAACACGCTTTACTTGAACGCCTGAATCTAGCAACTCCTGACGCAAAGCTTCCTCTTGTTTATCCAGTGAGTAGCCGACTCCTCCACCGATGAGACCGCCAGCCGTTGCCCCAATTAACGCTCTCTTTTTCCGTTCTTTTGAATTATCTCCAGACAGGAGACCAATCGCAGCACCAGACAAAGAACCAATCGCAGTCCCTTTTGTTGTGGAATTCGTTTCCATCTCACCAGTCGTTGCGTCCTGACGTTGAGTCGCCTGACAGCCCACCAAGCTCGTTAATAGCAACAGAGAGATAATAGGTTTAATGCATCTTTTTATTTCAGAAGATATGAATAGCATAAATATATTCCAGTTAAATTTAGACTTTCGATTAAATATTCACTGAATAGCAAACATATTAAAATTACAGACCACGACTGTGGCCCGTAATTTCATTAATAATCTTATTTTGAATAATTCGGAATTAAATAACCGAATTAACTCTAGTTCTAGCTCTAGCTCTAGCTCTAGCTCTAGAAAGAGTAGAAGTAGTAGAGCTGCGACTTCATACGTAAAATGATTCCACGTATTACATCAAGAAACGCCATAAGCTCTGTTGGCTTTTCTCCGCTAATCCAAGCTAAACCAACCGAGCCGACTGGTACGCTATAGCCTTCAGGTTCAAAGACTTTCAACCTAACAAAGTGATGTTTGTTTTGTAGGTTCTTGCCTGTCGTAGAGCGAACATTCTGGTCAAAGCCAAGCAAGTTACTTTGCGCTTCGCCGGTTGCTTCAATAATACCTTCAACCTCTGCCGTGAATACTTTCCCTGGATAAACTGGCGTTGTAAATTCAGCCAATTGACCCGGTTTAACATTTCTAATAGCTTGATGATTCACTCTCATCAATACGTATTTCTCGTTGGTGTACATCTGCAATCGTGGAACTCTAGAAACAAGCTGACCTTCACGAAGAATAAAGTTAGTCACAAAGCCATCAGCGGGTGCATAAATCTTGGTGCTATCAAGATCCCATTTTGCTTTATTCATCTTCTGAATTGTTTCGTTAAAGTCTGACTGACGGGATTCAACCGAGAGTTCCGCTTTGGTTATTTGTAGCTTGGCTTTCTCTACATCAGATTTCTTTTTGCTCAGCTGTGACTCAAGCTTGGCCACAGTGTACACAGCAGAATCGGCGACCGTTTGCTGGTTATCAATCATGCTTTCAGTGATCGTATTACGCACGACTCGGTTTTGTTCAAGATAACGCTTCAACGTTCTTTTCTGTAAGTCTCTATTTGACTGAGCAGCTGAAAGCTCACTTTGTGTCATTTCAAAATCATGTAACGCTGCCTGATAGCTGGATTCAGCGATTTTTACTTCTTCAGCCGCAGTGCTAACCGCTACGTTTGCCGAGTCGCGCGAAATCTTCGCTTGTTCATAAGCAATTTGATAAGGCTCGTTTTCAATCTCATAGATTAACTGCCCTTTCTCAATGCGTTGGTTAGGGGTGATATAAATCTGGTCGACCTTACCCGAGACATTGGTTGAGGTTGGGCGAAGCTGAATGTGAGGAGACTGCACCACAGAGCCTCCCGACAAATCCATTGGTGTATAGTTAATTAATCCTACCCACACAAATAACAACCAACCACTGCCTCCTAGATAAGCGAATGCTTTCGTCCCTGTGTTCCAAGGCATGCCAACAAGTCTTAATAAATAGATGAACAAACACCAAACCGCTAAACCTTCTAACATTTAGACATCCTCTGATTGATTAACTTGAGCCGGAGAATTCCATAAATCACGCAGTCGGATAATGGCTTTTTCAAAATCTACAAAAGCAATGATAATGGCGAGCACCCACACCCAGTGCCAAATGAAGCCAATCCAAGTGAGCGCGGTAATCAACCCTATCTGATGGTGGTCAGTCTTATGAGCCTTTTGAATAGGGATCTCGTGAAGCTTCCAAAAACCGAACAGGCCAGCCGCTATGGTGCTGATCAGCACGATAGCGGCTGCTATATGTAAAACGGTATCTGCAGAGGTCTCTACATAAGGGATACTGATTAAACTCATTGCTCATACTCTTGTAAATTAAGACCAACACAGGATATATGCCACCCACTTACAACGGCAATTTTAGATAAATTACGTCATATAAAATAACATGATGATATGAATCACCAGATAAGGTGTGCGATATATCAAAGTAGCAAGGTATTAAGTTCAGTAGCCTGACGCTATGGCTCTTCTCCGCTTAGATGAGCTTGATTTCTGGGTAAATGGTAGAGTGAGTTT
>NZ_JBFSUL010000104.1:0-4845 GCF_041467395.1 Vibrio sp. 10N.247.310.98
CCATTCTAGGTTGGTACGTCGTTTTGCCATTTCAACTCTCCTTTGGGTTGGAGAGTTGATCTTATTCTTCGTGCTGAAGGATTAGAATGCGGTGTTCATGGCACGCTTACAGTACTTTTTGAGCTATTCCCTTTTGATACGCCACCCACCAAAGCCAAAAAACCATACATATCAGACACTTAAGCCAACCCCGAAATAGCGATGATCTCATTGATTTTCGTAGACTTTTACTGCCCCAGACTACCACCATATTCAGCCCCAAAGGCATTCAGTGTCCACAGGAGTCATCATAAGGTCCATGACAATTTACAATTAATGGCAATAACTTTAGTTAGCTCACAGCAATCGTTCAATCCACTCATCGAGTCGTATTAATCATTCCCATTGGGCTGGCTATCGTCGATGTTGAAGGAACACCACGACTAAAATCACCACACTGATTCAAGAAATCCAACTTTGCTTTGCCGTATAGGACATTGCTTTCCGGCCATATTGACCCGAAAGTATGGTGCAAATTGTTAACAAAATGATATCAATCAACTTGTTGCTAAACTTTATCTTGTTGCCGGTAGTCTGGGATAACATCGAAAATAGATTCTTATGTGATATCTCTAACCAATGGAGTTTAATAGTTGAGAACCCACTGTACCACGAACTCTTTTAAAATGGGCATGTACGTGAATTCCCCCTAGTTCATTAATCGCTTACACAACAAATACATGGGTACACTGTATTTTTCACCACATATACATTCTGGTGACCTACTCCTACTTCATCACCAAGCAATTTAATGAGAGACTACTAATGGCAATTCTGTTTAAATTAATTGAATTTTCTCTAAAACCTTATCAACATACTTCTTCGCACTAGCGATACTCGTAGACTCGGCATAACAACGAAGCTCTGGCGCATTACCAGAAGGGCGAAGGTGGATAACATCATCGTTGCCAAGTGTTAAACGCAACCCATCGGTAACATCTACATGCTTAATCACAGTATTGTCAAAACCTAGCTTAATCAGTAATAATTCAGGGTTAGCCTGACCATCAGCTAAAATTTGCATGCTTTTTTCAGTTGCAAAGTTTTGAATACGGTCACTGTCCGTCACTCGTTGAGGTAGGGCATTAACCAGTGAAGAAATACCACTTTCCCCAGCAGCAGCAAGCAGCATTAGAGCGGGTAAAACGGCGTCACGCGTTGGCAGTGCTTTTAGCGTTTTTCCATTAACTTGAACATCACTACCCAATAAATAGCCACCATTGGCTTCAAAACCAGCAATAGAAACGTACGTCTTCGCCAGTGGCGCAAATTGGCCAATCACATAAGGCGAACCAATCTCGGTACGCTCAACATGTTTAAACACATTTAAGCTCTCAACCACGGTATTGCAACTAACGGGGATTGCAAGTGCTTCAATGTTCATCGCCCTTGAACATAACAAACCAAGAATGTCACCACGTAGCCACTCACCGTTCTCGTCGGCAACTAGCGGGCGGTCACCATCGCCATCAGTCGAGAAAATAGCATCTAGTTGATGTTGTTTAGACCAATTTAATGCTTTTAGCTTATCTGTATCAGCTACAGCTTCGGTATCGATAGGAACAAATTCATTACTGCGCTCCAATGAAATAACTTCAGCGCCAAGGCTGGTAAATAGCGGTGCATATAAATCACGGCCAGCACTTGAATGCTCGTAAATACCCATACGTTTACCGCTAAGTAACGATATATCGAATAACTCAGTGTAACGAGCAATATAGTCCGTTGCGGCACGTTGGTTAACGATCAGTTCAGGCAAATCACTGATTGCAGTAAATACCGCATCAGCGTTTAAAATCGCTTGCTCATCAGCTTTAGTAATTTCACCATCAGGTCGATAAAACTTAAGACCATTACGATCGAAAGGAATATGGCTACCAGTAATCATAATGCAGGGAATGTTGTCTTGCATTGCCACATAGGCCAGCGCTGGTGTTGGTACCACGCCATAATAAACGGCTTCAAGACCTAACTGCTCTAAAGCTTTAATACAAGCTTGAGCCATTACTGGGCTGCTCGGGCGATTATCAATGGCAAGCGCTACGGTTTTAAACTGAAACTTCCCTTGCATACACTGCAAAAATGCATGGGTAAAAGCTGCGCAAACATCAGCTGTAAACTGCGCTACCAAACCACGAGCACCACTGGTACCAAATTGAATGCCTGATTCTTTAATAACTGTTGAACTAACTAACATATGGAATTCTATACCCGTTCAAATTGAAGATGCAGGTTTCAGTATCTGAAAATCATCCGTAATTCTGGATGCAAGTGAGCCTGCAACTTCTGGTAGCGTCACACGAAAAAATTGTTGATCACAGAGGTGAATGTTGCTTTGGAGGGGAAATAAATATTGTACCTCGCATGCTCATTCATGACTTTCCAAAGTCGCTCTATTGGATTTAAATTAAGGCTGTATTGTATTAAGTACTGAAGCTCTATATTGAGTACTTTTGACGCATTTTTCATCATTTCTGACCGATGATAGGCTGTACCATCAAGCACAATATACACGGTTTGCTCCAGTGGATAATGCTCTTTATTGAGTATCCAAAAGAAGCGAACCATGCTCTCGCTATCTATCGTGTCATGAGCATCCGTAATCATTACGCTAATATCTTTCAGTGGTAGAGCATCGATTAGACTCATGGGTACCAAAAGATTGAGATATCATGACCTAACTCCAGAAGTCAGAAAAACTGCTTTTATACGGTCACACACGACTACCACGTTCAGTGTCGTGCATCTGTTCGAGTTGCTGCTTTTGTTCAGGAATGAGTACAATGTTCATGGTATGTAGCATGATCCTGATTTAATGAGAAATCAAGCATCTTCAATGATCACGTGGATATATAGTGAATATTGAACAAACTAAGTGGTTAAAAGCAGCTAAATTTAAGACAATTTATCTCACTTCTACTCACGACCATATCTGTCTTCAAAGCGAACAATATCATCTTCACCAAGATAACTGCCGGTTTGCACTTCAATCATTTCTAGCGGGATTTTACCTGGATTTTCTAAGGCATGTATTGTGCCTAGCGGAATGTAGGTAGACTCGTTTTCAGTTACAAGTATCGTCTTATCACCATTTAATACACTTGCGGTACCAGATACCACAATCCAGTGCTCTGATCGATGGTGATGCTTTTGAATAGAAAGTTTCTCACCCGGTTTAACAGTAATCCGCTTAACCTGATCACGCGAGCCAGAGTCAATTGAATCGTATTTTCCCCAAGGGCGGTTTACTTCTCGATGTAGTTTGTGCTCAGTTCTACTGGCGGTTTCTAGTTGATCAACAATAGACTTAACATCTTGTACCTTGTCTTTACTTGCAACCAAAATCGCATCTTTAGTTTCAATAACCATCAGATTATCCACCCCAACTGTTGCTACTAATTTGTTTTCTGAATAAATATAATTATTATTTGAATCAACTGTAAGGACGTCACCTTTAATAACGTTTTGGTTTTCATCTTTAGCTGATACTTCCCATAACGCAGAGAAAGAGCCTACATCATTCCAACCAGCATCCATTGGTACTACCATTACTGAATCACCTCCTTTCTCACAAAGAGGTTCCATCACAGCGTAATCAATAGAGTTATCGGGACAACTTTCAAAGATCGCTTTATCAACACGCACAAACTCCAAATCTAGTGATGATTTAGCCATGGCGCGCTTGCACACATCTAACATATCAGGTGCGAATTTAGCTAATTCTTCAAGGTAACGAGACGCCTTGAACAGGAACATACCCGAGTTCCAGTAATAATTACCGTTTGCTAAATACTCTTTTGCGGTCGCCAAGTCGGGTTTTTCAACAAATTTGCTTACAGAAAATGCATCTCCACCCTGGCATCCTGATTTGATATAACCATAACCGATTTCAGGTGTGGAGGGCACGATACCGAAGGTCATTAGGTGGCCGTTTTCTGCTAGCGGTAGTGCTTTTTCTACTGATGCAGTAAAGGCTTGTGTATTTTCAATGATATGATCAGCGGCAAGCACTAATAAAACAGGTTCATCACCATTAACTGCATTGTTAACTGCTTGCAGTGCAGCAAGTGCAATAGCTGGCGCCGTGTTTCTGCCTACAGGCTCTAAAATTATACCGCTATGCTCATAACCGCCTATACGCATCTGCTCAGCAGCAATAAAACGGTGATCTTCATTACATATCAATAATGGGGCTATGTGTTCAAGGTCGGATAGGCGTGCAACGGTTTGTTGCAACATCGACTGCTCACCTTTTACAGTTAGAAATTGCTTTGGATAAAGCTCACGAGAAAGGGGCCATAGGCGAGAGCCTTTACCGCCAGCCATAATCACAGGTAAAATCATAGGTAGTTCCAATTAACTTAAAAAAAGATGGTCTATAGTATTAACTATAGGATTTAACTTGCCAGACTAGGAATGATTGGATTGAATGTATTTATGCGTACTTAAAGCATAGGTATCGACACAAATTCAGCAAAAACGAACTGGGCAACTTTTTCATCCTGTTGATTTCCTCTATCGTATAAGTATTTAATACTTCGCACATTTGCAAGAACACTCAGAGACCAGCAAGCAAGGCTGAAGGTGTCACTGGCTTTGAACACTTCGTCAAATGTTCACTAAAAAATATTTAAATTCATCTGGATCAACCAATCTTACAATGCGAGACGCTGTATCTTGACTTGGTATACCTGATAAATATGGACTGAACTTTCTAAACTATTCTAAGTTCTTTTCCCCAAAGGCTTTACCCAGGGCAAGATTACGAAGCCCCTTGCCCTGCAAGGACTTGCGAAAGGTAAGCGT
>NZ_JBFSUL010000105.1:0-4108 GCF_041467395.1 Vibrio sp. 10N.247.310.98
AGAAATACGCGAAACGGGGTAGTTCTATCTTTAAATTTAATTACGCAACAAAGCCCTTTTTTTACTCGTGTTAACAGGGATATTTCGTTGGTCTTATTCTGAGAGTGATATTGAGATAACAGAATACCCGAGCATATCTTTCGTCATTACTTGTTATGGCGAAGGGGATGCGATTGAAATTACGATAGATACACTAGTTGAGCAACTGTATCCCGGAAAGATTGAAGTGTTAGCGGTAGTTGATGGCGCAGCTCAGAATGAAGATACATATCAAGCTGCGATTCGAGGTGAGCAGAGACATCAATGTGTAAAAAATCGAAATGTTCGAGTTATACCCAAGTGGCAAAGGGGAGGAAGAGTATCAACATTGAATGCTGGTTTAGATAATGCCACCGGCGATTTTGTTATAAATGTTGATGGCGATACTTCTTTTGATAACGATATGGCACTGCAAATGATGAAGCAATTTACTGACAAGAATGTGATTGCTTCGGGTGGTGCGTTGCGTGTAAGAAATTGGCAGGACAACTTACTTACTCGTATGCAGTCTCTAGAATATATGTTGTCTATGCAAGCAGGAAAAACAGGGCTCTCAAATTGGGGAGTGCTAAATAATATTTCTGGAGCCTTTGGTGCATTTAGAAAAAATGTATTAAAACAAGTTGGAGGTTGGGATACGCATACGGCTGAAGACCTCGATTTAACGATGAGGCTTAAGCAATATAAGAAACGCTACCCAAATAATAGATTGGCTTTTGCACCAAGAGCTGTCGGTCATACTGACGTGCCTCATACCTTAAAAGGATTAGTACAGCAAAGGCTTAGATGGGACGGAGATTTATTGTTTCTGTTTTTGAGGAAACACAATGAAGGACTAACCCCCCGTTTACTGGGTTGGGGGAATTTCATCTTCACTCTCGTTTATGGTGTATTGCAAAATGTATTGCTGCCGATTCTAGTTTCAGTGTTCATGTTTTATATATTTTGGGTTCACTCAATTGATTTTGTTGCTGCATTGATGATTCTAATTTATTGCGTGTATTTGTTTACCGTAATTCTATTTTTTACTGTTTACATTGGTTTAGTTTCTGAAAGGGAGAAAGAGGATCTAAGAATGGCTAAATGGCTACCCCTCTATCCTTTTTATCAGTTTTTTATGCGCTTGATTACTGCGTTCTCCATGATTAATGAATTATTTAGAAGAAGTCACGAAGAGTCGAGTATGGCTCCTTGGTGGGTATTGAAAAAAGGCAAAAGGTTTTAGCAATGAAAGTAAAATTTCATCTGGATAAAAAAAACAAACCTCAATCGGATGATGGTGTGAAGGTTGCTTACGGACAAGCAAAAAGAGGGGGCTATCGCTTTCGTTGGTATTTGATCTTGAGCTTGGTAATAAGCCCACTTTTATTCGTGGCTTATTTTTTCTTGAAGACAAATTTTCTCGTGATTGCTCCGGCTATTGTTACGTCTTATCCAGTTACTCTGACTGCTAAGGTTGCAGGCATTGTTGGGCCGATACCCATAGACGACGGCACTCAAGTGGAGCGAGCACAGACTGCAATTCAATTGACGAATTTGGAAATTGAAGCTCAAATTGAGTTTATACATGCGGAGCTGTTAGGGTTAAAAGTCAATTTACCAAGCGATATGGAAGCATTGCACTTAAACGGTATTGCAGAAACGCGTCGGAACCTCAGTAAAGTACAGCAAATTCAAAAGCGTTATGAAGAATATCGTAAAAAAGGACAAGTATCGGATGTGGATTATGCCAGTATTGTTGGAATGGGTAACTCGCTGAACAACCAGTTGAATCAACAAAAGCTTGATTATCAAAGCGCGAAATTGGCTGAAGAGGAGCGGGAGTTAGCTGGACCAGTTAGTCAGGCTAAACGTTCATTGATGAAAGATTTAGCCCTTAAGCGTGTAAGAGAGCAAGAGTTATCGGTAAAGTCTCCCTATGCGGGTCGCGTCGTAGACATACATGTTGTCGAAGGGCAGCGAGTTTTTGAAGGCGATGAGCTAGTGACGATAGCAAAAAATACCGTTCCTCATATCGTGGCTTACCTAGACCCTAAATATTTAGAAGACGCGGTAAAGGGAGCAAATGCGTTGGTAAAGTTTCCTAACGGTAGCTCTTTTGAAGCTGAAGTGTCCGATTCGGTAGAAGTTGTGAGCAAATTACCAAGCCAGTTAGTAAGCCCGTTTGAAGGTCAGCCGGCGTATTTGAAAGTTGTATTGGACTTTATTACAGCACCGCCGGAAGAGTATTGGGTTGAAGGGATGACAGTTAAAGCTCGTTTTTAGTTCGGATGTTAACTGAACAAAGGAGTGAATGGAGCGTGATCGCTCCATTTTTATTTCAACAGCTATGAGTTGAATCAGAAGTCTCTTAGATCAAGCTCATTGTTGATCAACACAACACACTGAGAAGCAAACAGCATGTTCGGGCCTAAGCTGATCTTTTCTGTACCTAAGCGCTTTAAGCTGTTGTAGCTTTTCTTCGGCATTGGGATGTGGTCAGTCAGAAGGAAACATGGGTTTTCCGCAATCTCTGCATCACGGATAAAGTCGCCTTTTTTATCCATCATGTACAGCTGGTGGTCTTCGGCCAGTTCTTTGACCAACTTTTCAAAGCTCATCGTACGAACAGTGATGCCCGGTTCTACCTGACGTGTTTGTTCTTTTGTCATGCCTTGAGAAGCGTCAACCGCTCTTACTACCGCAGATAACAGTGCAGATTCATGAAAGCCACCAATGTTGGTGATTTCATTTGAATCGAATGTAATGGTACGAGAAAAGTCTTTAGTACTCTCTAGCACAAGGTGCACGGTGACATTCTCACGGTGAGATTGAGCAACGAAGATCGTGTTCATCAGAGTATGAGCCAGAATCTCAGTATGAGCATCTTGCCCAACACCCTCTAAGATAAGTTTGCTCTCTGTAGGGGCTGCGCGAGCGCGTAATACAAATGAACGCATGGAATGTACCTTGTCAGTATGTGATAAAGCGAAACAGACTTTATCAACATGAATTGATGAATAACCAAAATTATGGCGGTATGTAACTCTTTTCTATTAATGAAGTCAAATGGAGTTATGTATAGTACTGACCAGAAGAACTACACGTATTAAATAGAGAGTGACCACATTACAAGATGGTAAAGGTTGAAGCGAAGCAAGGTTTACATAGATAGTATGCGCAAATTATTAGGTGACTTACATAAGGAAGTAGTCGATGAAGTTACAGAAGATCAATAAAGAAGAATATAGAAAGAAGATGAACCTGCTGTTGGTTTCGTTGGTTGGGTCACTCGCAGTGTTCGCCATTGTATTCGGAACCATACTGATCGAGCTATTCGGTTCAGGGCAATCAATCGCAGGCGAATCGACAGGTAATTTCCACTTGAACGTATTAGGTGTGATCTTATCAGTCGCATTGAATGCATTTATCGCGAGCCGTGTGAAAGGGCATGATTACTTCAAAGAAGCGCTTTATGTATGGAACCTTAAACAAATCCATAATCAAATCTATCGTAAGCTCAAGCGTATTCAACCCAAAGCTGAGCAAGGCGACCGAGACGCGCTGACCATCCTTTATTTCTATTACACCACGCAAAAACAGGTATACGACCTAGACAACAACACATTGACGATAAAAACAGTTCAGCAATCGCTAGATAACATCCTAGAAGTGAGTGAGAAATGGAGCATTGAGCTAGATATAGAGGCTTTTTCGAAAGATCTAATCGCAAAGTTTTAAGTAATACACCCATTATTGTATGAGCTTTGAGCTACGAAAGAGCCTTTTGACGTAAAAGTAGCCACTTAAGCAAGTTTTTTGAATTTTTATCAAAAAAGGGGTTGCCATGTTTTCGATGATCTCTATAATGCCGCCTCACTGACACGGCAGATGCCATAAGGCTTCAGCGGTAATCAGTAAGACGGAAAGTTCGAAAGAAATTAATTTTAAAAAGTGTTTGACACTTAAGATTAAATCGCTAGAATTCACGTCCGCTTTCAAGGGTTTCTTTGTAAAAAGAAAGTTTCGACAAGCAAAGCTCTTTAACAATTTAAACCTATCAATCTGTGTGGGCACTCGTTGATGAATA
>NZ_JBFSUL010000106.1:0-3631 GCF_041467395.1 Vibrio sp. 10N.247.310.98
GGTATGAACTCGCCAAGTCTCTTGATTAACCAGACTTGTGATCAAGAGACAGCCTTATTAGGTGCCTTTTTTTGTTTTTGTCGTAGAAGTTGCAATAGAGGCGTTAACAAATGGTGACTTAGTCAGCAAATATTCACTGAGTGCTCCAACCACTTGCATTTTCGCCACATTTTTACAGAAATTAGATGCCATTTGCGTACGAAACTTTTATCCTTAACCTGATTTTTTAAGGAAGTTGAATATGATCATCAAACCTCGAATTCGCGGATTCATCTGTACTACAACACATCCAGTCGGTTGTGAAGCTAATGTAAAAGAACAAATTGCTTACACAAAAGCTCAAGGCCCAATCGCAAACGCACCTAAACGTGTACTAGTTGTTGGCTCTTCAAGTGGCTACGGCTTGTCTTCACGTATTGCGGCTGCATTTGGTGGCGGCGCTTCAACTATCGGTGTTTTCTTTGAGAAAGCCGGTACTGAGAAAAAGCCTGGCACAGCTGGTTTCTACAACTCAGCAGCGTTCGACAAGTTCGCTAAAGAAGAAGGCCTATATTCAAAAAGCCTGAACGGCGATGCTTTCTCTAACGAGGCGAAACAGAAAACAATTGACCTGATCAAAGAAGATCTAGGCCAAATCGATATGGTTGTATACTCACTGGCGTCTCCAGTGCGTAAAATGCCAGAGACTGGCGAAGTAATTCGTTCATCTCTAAAGCCTATCGGTGAAACGTACACGTCAACTGCGGTTGATACGAACAAAGACACAATCATCGAAGCAAGCGTAGAGCCTGCAGCTGAAGAAGAGATCAAAGACACTGTTACTGTAATGGGCGGTGAAGATTGGGAACTTTGGATCAATGCTCTTTCTGAAGCTGGTGTTCTAGCGGACGGTTGTAAGACGGTTGCTTACAGCTACATCGGTACTGAACTAACGTGGCCAATCTACTGGGATGGCGCACTAGGTAAAGCTAAGATGGATCTAGACCGTGCAGCGACAGCGCTGAACGAGAAGCTAGGCCAAACTGGCGGTACTGCAAACGTTGCTGTTCTTAAGTCTGTAGTGACTCAAGCAAGTTCTGCAATCCCTGTAATGCCTCTTTACATCGCTATGGTGTTCAAGAAGATGCGTGAAGAAGGTATTCACGAAGGTTGTATGGAACAGATCTTCCGTATGTTCAGCCAACGTCTATACAAAGAAGACGGCAGCGCGCCAGAAGTGGATGAAGTGAACCGTCTACGTCTAGATGACCTTGAGCTTCGCGAAGACATTCAAGATCACTGTCGTAACCTATGGCCTCAAATCACAACTGAGAACCTAAAAGAACTGACTGACTACGTAGAGTACAAAGAAGAGTTCTTGAAGCTATTTGGTTTCGGTGTTGAAGGTGTTGATTACGAAGCTGACGTTAACCCAGCTGTTGAATTTGATGTAGCTGACATCTAATTCAAGTTATCGAATCTAAACGAAATAGGCGCTCATTGAGCGCCTATTTTTTTGTCTGCTATTTGGTTCAAGAGATTAAGAGCAGATATGGGATTCGAGTGGCGGGATGCGAAGAGATTTAAGAGCGGATACGGCTACCGCGATTCGAAGGGGGACAAGAGTAGAAATAAGGGATGAAGAGAGTTAAGAGCAGGAGTGGGGAAGAAGGCTTGAACCGCTTAAAACAGGTTATAAAAAATGCACTAACCCAAAGTGAATTAGTGCATTTGAAATATCTAAGCTTGGCTGCTTTTAAAGCAGTAGACGCTAGCTAATTATGATGATGAAAGTACCTGCTAAGGTCATCAATATATTGGCAATCGCGTACGTACCCGCGTAACCCAGTGCAGGGATAGTTGAGCGAGCGTGGTCATTTACGATGTCCATCGCCGGAGCACAGGTTCGCGCGCCAATGATGGCTCCAAATAGTAGAGCTCGGTTCATCTTCAATACGTAAGCACCCACCAAGTAAGCGAAGAATACCGGTAGCACACTCACTACTAGAGCAATACCGATGACCTGAGGGCCTACTTGCGTTAAGTGTTCAAACATCTTACCACCGGCGCTCAAGCCGATACCGACCATAAAGAACATCAAACCTAGGTCTTTGACCATGTTTAACGCCCCTTGAGGCACGTAACCAAAGGTAGGGTGGTTCGCTCGTAAGAAGCCAAGCATGATGCCCGATAGAAGTAGGCCAACCGCATTACCTAAGCCAAATGAAACCTGACCGAATGTCATGGTGATCAAACCAAACAAAATGCCCAGAATGAAGAAGCTACAGAAGGCCATCAAATCCGCCATTTGGCTGTGGATCGAGATGAAACCAATTTTCTCAGCTAGACCGTGAACGCGACTCTTTTCACCACTGACCTGCAGGACATCGCCTTTAGAAAGCACGATGTTTAAGTCCATCGGCATTTCAATTTGAGCACGTACTACGCGGTTAAGGAAACAACCGTATTCAGACAGGTTTAAGTCTGACAGGCGCTTACCTGCGATGCTGTCACTTTTAACGACAATCTCTTCTTCCACGATACGTAGATCGAGAAGGTTACGGTCGAAAACTTCTTTACCGTTACGGAAGCTTGGGTCTAGACGAGCGTGGCTATCTGGGAAACCAACCAATGCGATCTCATCGCCTTCTTGCAGAATTGCATCACCATCTGGATGGGCAAGAATACCATTACGTCGAATACGCTCGATGTAACAGCCTGTTTGGCGATAGATGCCCAGTTCACGCAGATTCTTACCGTCAGTCCAAGAGATGAGCTCTGGTCCCACTCGATAAGCACGAATAATGGGCAAGTAAACCTTACGCTGACCTGAAGCGCCTAACCCACGTTCTTGGGCGATTTGCTCTGCCGAGTCGTGTAGGTTCACTTTTTGAAGTTTTGGAATCAAGCGAGCAAACATAATCATACTGATTAAGCCAACCAAGTAAGCCATCGCGTAACCGACTGAAAGGTTTTCGATAATCAGGCTCAAGTCCATGTTTCTTGGTAATTCTGCAAGCCCAGAATTCAGAGCATCTTGAGCACCTACCAATATCGGCGTTGCTGTTAAGGCACCTGCCATCATGCCTGCAGATAAACCAAAGCCTAGGCCAAGGTAATGACTACTGAAATAGGTTAGGGCAATTGCGGTAGAAAGTACCACAAGGCTCAGAATGAGGTAGTGCTTACCGTCTCTGAAGAAGATACCGAAGAAGTTTGGTCCAGCTTCAATGCCAACACAGTAGATGAACAGCATGAAACCAATGGTGAGCGCATCTGCGTTAAAAGAAAAGCCAAGATGTCCCATGATAAGGGAAGTAATCAAAACACCGATTGAATTACCAAGTTGGAGGCTACCGAAACGAATTTTACCAATGGCTAATCCAATCGATAAAACAACAAAGATGAGGAGAATGGGGTTTTGTTCTAACAGAAAAACAACGTCGATATTCACGGTGGTCGCTCAATAATTGGCGTGGAACACAGGGTAAGTTTGAGAGGTGAATTGTATCTAAATATAAATAAATTATAAGCAATATTTTGTTAATTTACTTGATTTTGACCTTATTCTTATTCTTATTCCGTATGAAAACTGGTCATAAAAAAGGTTCATCGCGGCTTTCCGGGGAAAGCCGCTTTTATCTTCAAGAAG
>NZ_JBFSUL010000107.1:0-3615 GCF_041467395.1 Vibrio sp. 10N.247.310.98
AACATCACTTCACGCTACCCCTTATTCCATATGGGTTTTTCATGATCTTGCCCTGGGGTCAATGCTCACTGTCTATTTGAACGAACTTTAAGGTGGCGATTCAGGGACTATGGTTGAACTCTGCTTTGACTCAGCTACGCAAAATGGCGTGAACATCGATTAAACGCCATTTTGCTCGGTTATCCGCTAGTTAAGAACGGTATAGCCTCGGTTGATCATACAGTTACGATTCACTTGAAACTTCTGCTGCTCAGATAGCTCGGCGGATTGTCTTTTTTGAGCACCGTGCTTTAAAGCGCCGCTGATAATACCGATGCCAGCACCAATTTTTGCACCATCATGACCACTCCCGCCAGAGACGGCTCCACCAACCGCACCCAGCGCTGCACCCTTAGCGGTTGAACCGACAATATCGCTGCCAAGAGAATCGACCTCTTCAGGCTTCACTTGTTGAGCGTATTGCTCACATTCATACAGATCGGCGTGATACTGTGTTTCATCAACACCTTTAGTATCGACAATGATTTGATTAGCAAATACTGAACTTGATGCTACAAGCAATATCGCTGCGATTGGAGATAATGGAAATTTCACAATATAGACCTCTAGAGTATTCATTGCATTGTTAAAGTGACGTGTAGTTCTCGATGAAATCAAGGCGACGATCGGTGTACTCACCAGAATCCAACATCTTAGATAACCCGCGAAGCGTGTTGTAAGGCTGAGAAACGGCCACCATGTTAATGAGCCAATACGGAATATCGCCACCTGGATCACTCAATACTCGATAAGAGATATGGGTGGTGTTTTCGTCGATTGGTGTCAGGATCCAACTCGCCTCTAATTCAGCCACTCTGATGATTTTTTTATTATTGTTTGGCAGGTAATCAGGCCTACCATGCTGATCAATGGTGACAACCATCGTCTTTGGATCTTGAGTGATGACGTTCTCTACGATAGCTTCACGATCGGCAACTGGCCAAGGTGCCTTGGTATAGGTTTTGGTGATCGTGTGCGCCGCACTAAAATGCTCTATTTCTTCCATGTCATCGATGTTTTCTACCCATTGCGTGCCAACAGAGGTATCGATAAAGAGTGCGATAATAGAAGTGAGGGACGCGTTGATGTCGCCTTCTGCTCGAAATTCTTTAAAGTGACTGCCTTCAATTTTACGGTTATAAACCTCGATGCCTTTTTTATCGCGTGCCAGTGACCAGCCATCGGTGTCTGATGCAAACACCGAAACTGAACAAGCAAGAAGAAGCAAAGTAATAATCTTATTCATCATGTTAATGAGCGCCCTTTCCAGCTGATTTTATTGGTTTTAGATAAGCGGTAACTGTTCAGCACGAGTAGGCTTTGAACACAAATACCGAAGGGTACGGTTAACGCAAATTTTGCGGGAACAAACAGTTCCTTAACCAAAATGAAGTAGGTGACGATCGACACCAAGAGCATCACAGAGCTGACAATGAGCGAATAAGCATGAATGGCAGACATGTCACTGATGAAGGCGTTCGCCGATACAAGCATCAAAAGCGGTCCCGCCCATGCGATGATGTTGGCTTTGATGAAGACTTTTAAAGCTTGTGCTTGCGATTGACAATTCACAATAAGATTCATGTTTTTGGAAAAGCCAGCCCAGATTGAGTTGAAGTCTGAATACATGTGCGTACTCATTAGTTTGTCTGCAAATGCCCAGAAAATCTTAAATCCATTGACCTTCATGACTTTTGCAAAGGCGATGTCTTCCGATATCGCGTTTGCTACTGCGGCGTGTCCACCGACTGCGTCGTAGGATTTTCGGGTAAACAACATCGCCTGACCGTTAGCAATCGCTTCTTCCTTAGTCATGTCGTTCGAGTTTTTAAAGTTCATATAAGATGCGATCGATAGAAAGATGCCCGGCAAGGTCGCTTTTTCTGCCACAGACGCAAAAGTTTGTTTTGGATTAAACGATAAGAGATCAGTTTTTTGTTGGATAGCAAAGTCGATAACGCTCTGTAGCATCGCGGGTGCTGAATCGGTATCTGCATCAATGAAATACACATATTCACCGCTCGCGTTGAGTGCGCCAGCCATACATGCATTGCTCTTACCAAGCCATCCGGTCGGTAACGTTCTACCTGAAATACAGCGCGCGTTAACGTCGAACTTACTGATCAATGCTTCTACTTTTGCACGGGTTGAGTCAGTAGAAAAGTCATCAACAACAATGACTTCAAACTTGTCTTTTGGGTAGCTCTGCTTCAATAGAGAGCCAAGGCTGATTTCAATATTGTCTTCTTCATTTCGCGCAGGAATAATGACGGAAACAGTCGGCCACTCAGTTCTTTTGAACGATATTTTAGGTTCAATGTGAATACGATGGCGCTCTAAGTTCGCAAGTGTGATTAGAAACTTGACGGTAACGATGCAAAGCAAGGTCGTAATAATAGCTAAAATCATAATGACTGTGGTCGGAATAAAGTGATGGAGAGACAGGAAAGAATATAGTGGAGTGTGACCTAGCGCACATCTTGTATGTAGGACTTAACCCTTCAAACTGGAATGCGCTTCTGTTAGCGTTTGCCTTGGAAAGATGTGAAACAGTGACTGACAGGCGGTAAAATAAGCATTGTATTCACCAGCGACTCTAGCGATATAATCGAACCCAGAACCGTTACTCAAGATAACGAATGATCATAATCCAATAATAGGTACGCCCGACATGCCCCAACAAAACATCAAATTTATCGCGACTGATATGGATGGCACCTTACTCGATGAGCATGGAAAGCTCGACCCTGAGTTTTTCAATCTTTATGAGCGCTTAGAAGCGCAAGATATTATTTTTGCTGCCGCGTCTGGCCGCCAGTATTACAGCTTGCTAGAAACATTTTCCCCGCTTAAAGATCGCATGATGTTTATTGCTGAAAACGGCACATTAGTGATGCACAAAGGCCAAGAACTTTACAGCTGCTTGCTTGATACCGATGCCATTAAAGAGATCATTAAAGAAGCTCGAGCTATTGAAGGCGCGCATGTGGTGCTATGCGGTAAGAAATCGGCATACATCGAAACCAAAGATGAGCGTGCTCTGGCGGAGATCTCTAAGTACTACCATCGCCGTGAGCAAGTAGAAGACTTACTGGCGGTAGAAGACGATTTCATCAAGGTGGCTATCTGTCACTTCGACGGTTCACAAGAGAAAGTGAACCCAACTATTGATGCCAAATTCGGTGAGAACTACCAAGTGGTTGTAAGCGCAAAAATTTGGTTAGATGTGATGAACGCTGAAGCGTCAAAAGGTGCGGCGATTAAACATCTACAGAACACATTAGGTTTCACTTACGAGCAGACCATGAGCTTTGGTGATTACCTAAATGACTTGGAAATGCTTAAAGAGAGCTACCACTCTTACGCGATGGAAAACGCGCATCCAAAGTTAAAAGAGATCGCGCGTTTTGGCGCGCCAAGTAACGTTGACGCGGGTGTGTTCCAAGTACTTGAGAAGTTGCTAGCGTAACGCTCTTAAGCTAGATTCGATTTTTATCAAAGCCAACTCGTGAAAATGAGTTGGCTTTTTTGTGGTTCATCGCGGATTAGCGGGAACTAAAAACAAAAACGGTAGTA
>NZ_JBFSUL010000108.1:0-2793 GCF_041467395.1 Vibrio sp. 10N.247.310.98
AAACCGGCAACCGTTAATAGCGGTTCTAGGGTTCAAATCCCTATCCCTCCACCACCATTAGAAAGCCCGCTGAGAAATCAGCGGGCTTTTTTCTTATCTGCGATATACATAAATAAAAGGGGAAGGGCACTGACGTGCTCTTCCCTTTTTTGTATTTAAAACAATGACGACTAGTCCGCTAAATATTTCCCTTCTGCAACTTGCCAGAACGCTCGAATTAGAGGGTTATCTAGCTGTGCTCGCTTACAACATACGCCTAACTCAAATGGCTTGATAGGTTCTATCTTTAAGCGGCTAACTTTATCTCTTACTGGACTGTTATTTATGACCACATCAGGTGCGATGCCAACTCCACATCCTAGTGCCACCATACTTACAATCGCCTCATGGCCAGAAACTTGCGCGTATATGTTGGGTTTTATCTTCATCTTTTTAAACCATGCATTGGCTCGTTCACGCGCTGTTCCTGCTTCTGGGATGATAAAGGGCACTTCATTCCAGTTTGGCTTATCGGATTGCAGTTGTTGGCTAAAGCTACTCACACCAGATGGAATGATGACTGACAGTGGAATATCGCTGATGGTTTCGAATTCTAACCTTGAAGGAAGGATGTCTGGCTTTGCTGAAATCGCGATATCCGCTTCATCGTTTAAGATCTTGTCGATGGATTGAGCTGGATCACCAGTAGAGAGCTTAAATTCAATATACGGATGAATAGCCCTAAATTCGGTTATGAGTTCAGGTAGGTGACTGTAGCTAGCCGTTACTGAACAAAATATACGGATCTCACCTTTAAGTTCTTGCTCTCCGCCCTTCAGGTGAAGGTTATATTGCTGCCACTCTCCCACGATGCTCAATGCTACAGGCAAGAGGTGTTTTCCTGCTGGGGTAAGATCAACACTGCGGTTGTCTCTGATTAGCAGTTCTTGTCCTGTTTCCTCTTCAAGCTTTTGTATCTGACGGCTCAGCGCTGAAGGACTGACGTGCATAGCAGCAGCGGTTTTGCTGAAACTCTTGCTGTCGCATAAATGTATAAATAATTGTAGAGATTTTATGTTCATGTTCTGCGATCGTTTCCATGTTGCATTTATTGCAATAACTAATTGTGAATATATCACTTTCAGCAACGGAGTGTCTGTTTTAGTATGAAGTCATTCGATAGAGAGATATCGACCTTACGGACTTATTTTTAAAGGAGTGCCCTAGAATGGCTAACTATTTCAATACATTAAACCTTCGTGAACAACTAGACCAATTAGGTCGTTGCCGCTTTATGGATCGTGAAGAATTCGCGACAGAAGCTGAATACCTTGAAGGTAAGAAAATCGTAATTGTTGGTTGTGGTGCTCAAGGCCTAAACCAAGGTCTAAATATGCGTGATTCTGGTCTAGACGTATCTTACGCTCTACGCCAAGCGGCAATTGATGAAAAGCGTCAATCATTCAAAAATGCTGATGAAAACGGCTTTGTTGTGGGTAGCTACGAAACGCTAATCCCTCAAGCAGACCTAGTAATCAACCTTACTCCTGATAAGCAACACACAAACGTTGTTGAAACAGTAATGCCTCTAATGAAGCAAGGCGCTGCTCTTGGTTACTCTCACGGCTTCAACGTTGTGGAAGAAGGCATGCAATTACGTGCTGACCTTACTGTAGTAATGGTTGCACCTAAGTGTCCAGGCTCTGAAGTTCGCGAAGAGTACAAACGTGGCTTCGGTGTACCAACACTTATCGCTGTTCACCCAGAAAACGACCCTAAAGGCGAAGGTTGGGATATCGCTAAAGCTTGGGCTGCAGGTACTGGTGGTCACCGTGCAGGTTGCCTAGAGTCTTCTTTCGTAGCAGAAGTTAAATCTGACCTGATGGGTGAGCAAACTATCCTTTGTGGCATGCTACAAGCGGGTTCTATCGTATCTTACGAGAAGATGATTGCTGATGGCATCGAACCTGGCTACGCAGGCAAGCTTCTACAATACGGTTGGGAAACGATTACTGAAGCACTTAAGTTTGGTGGCGTAACTCACATGATGGATCGCCTATCTAACCCGGCTAAAGTTAAAGCGTTTGAGCTTTCTGAAGAGCTTAAAGACCTAATGCGTCCGCTTTACAACAAGCACATGGATGACATCATCTCTGGTCACTTCTCTAGCACAATGATGGCTGACTGGGCGAACGATGACGTGAACCTACTAGGCTGGCGTGAAGAGACAGGCGAAACTGCATTCGAAAACTACCCAGCTTCTGACGTAGAAATCTCAGAGCAAGAGTACTTCGACAACGGTATCCTAATGGTTGCTATGGTTCGTGCCGGTGTTGAGCTAGCATTCGAAGCTATGACGGCATCAGGCATCATTGATGAGTCTGCTTACTACGAATCTCTACATGAGCTTCCACTAATCGCAAACACAGTTGCTCGTAAGCGTCTTTACGAAATGAACGTTGTAATCTCTGATACTGCTGAGTACGGTAACTACCTATTCGCTAACGTAGCAACACCGCTACTACGTGAGAAGTTCATGCCTTCAGTAGCAACGGACGTCATCGGCCGTGGTCTAGGTGAGACATCTAACCAAGTTGATAACGCTAAGCTAATTGAAGTAAACGAAGCTATCCGTAACCACCCTGTAGAATACATTGGTGAAGAGCTACGTAGCTACATGAGCGACATGAAGCGTATCGCTGTTGGCGGTTAATCTTCCAGTTCATCACTGAATAAAAATAGCCCTGAACATTTGTTCGGGGCTTTTTTTTGGTTCATCGCGGATTAGCGGGAACTAAAAACAAAAACGGTAGT
>NZ_JBFSUL010000109.1:0-2656 GCF_041467395.1 Vibrio sp. 10N.247.310.98
TCACACTTGTTGCGGTGAACAGCACTTCATACGACTTCAGGTCGCACGGACAGAAACGTATCAGTGGTTTTGCTAAATTAGCAATCAATAAATTAGTTTAGGTATGGAAAAACCACCTTATCACCAATCTTTGTCTGGGTTTGATTTAAGCGGGCAGATCAAGTAAAAAAGATCCTCTGGCAAGGAACCTACAACTATTTGGTTTTATTTCGTCCAAGTAAGTGGTGTAGGTCTGTATATGCTTTACTAATAAACAAGTCATAAACCAGTTTGAATGACGAAAACAATAAGGATGATATTGCAGAAATTTGTACTGCGAATAAGAGCCAAACTATTAACGCGCATACTGCTTTAATTTTGCCCGCACTAATTATCTGAACTATTGAGGCGTGCGTTGAGAAAGTTAATGTTAAATCACAAAGTAAAGACGCTATTAGCGACGTGGTACTAAAAAGCAAAACCAGTACCAAGCTCTTTAGAACGCTTAGGTCTACACCACTAAAAGCTAGCCCTATGTTTTCCTTTCCTTGTACTTTTTGCAATGCAGTCGGATAAATTAGAGCTAACCAAGCTCCAATTACACCAAACAAGATTGCCGATACATTAACTAATATTCCTATCTGAGATTTTATTAACTCTACTTTGAGAGTAAATGCGAAATCAAATAGATACTTGTTGGCAACAATTACGTAGCCAACAAGAAACGCTACCCATAAACCAAATTTTAGCCAGCCGAAACTAGCTTTTTTATCGGTCATGCTGCTTTTCTCTTATTAGGTTTTCTAGGTACCAATCTGACCTGCTTTGTGCCAATGTAATCAAGCAACTCAGATGCACCAAATGGGTTTTTACCAATACGTTGAATCTCGAAAGCGTGTTCTGTTTTGAGATACTTACCATCTAAGAAAATCTTTCTACCACTCTCACCTTTAAGCACAAAACCAAGGTTGTTGTACTTGTCAGGGTCAATAATTTCCTTTTGATAAGCTGTTACGATATCCAAAAAGTCATTTGCGGTCGCAGGCGTAAAATCAAGTTCAACTTCAACATGCACTTCTTTGGCTTTAGGCAATCCACGACCAACGGCTTGACTCGCTAGATTATGAAACCAACCTACAAGTTCAACGTCTTCAGCTTGTTTTTGAGTTCTACGAACAATCTTAGTTATTTTATCGTGTTTTTGTGTTAGTTCTTCAATCGTCGATTCATCAGTTTTACGCTTCAGGTCAAGCTTGAAATAACCCAAGTCTCCATCTTTATCATCAGGATGTCGATAGCCTATAACTTTATCTTCATTATCTTTATGCGTAACTGCAAATTCTGAATAGTTCTGCATATATCCGGTAATGTAGTTTCTTAAAGCTACAAGCGATGTCATTGCGTGGTCATAGTGAATTGTTGCTAAAAGGTCATGATTCAATGAAATCCAATAGTAGCTTGGCAAGCCCGGTATAACTGTGTTGGAGTCAACACCAGACTTCACCTTTGCTTTACCAGGCTTTGAGTCTTTCGATATAGTAAGAATCTCGTCATCAGCATTGGTTAACTCATTCCAAAGCACAAAGACGTACTCACCATTTGCACCATCGATGTCATAACAATAGACGTTCGATTGTCCTACTGCTTTATCAGCTTTTCTTGTACTCGTGTTTACTAGATTGGGTCTTTGCTTGAACCAGCCAATTAATGAATCTAATACAGCCTCACTTGAATCAAACAACTGCTCATCAGAGCCTCTTTTGTAAATGCCGAGTTTATCGATATCGTAATACTGAAGGGTACCTTTCATTCAAACCTCTTATTGATTGTATGAGGCACGAACGCCATCTTGATAGCCTATTGCAAACGCTGCGTGAGGGCTTTTGTGTCGAACTGTTCCGGCTTGGCTAACTGGCAAAGAGTCAATATCGATATTGAGTTCTTCTTGGCGTTCTAGACCCAGAGCGTAACCTCGTTCATAAGCACAACCGCAGCACTTATGACGCCCCATACCACCTTGGTCATGGGGTAATTGTTCAAACTCAGGGTAATGTCGATGTTCACTTTGACACGTTGACATAAAAACCTCCTATCGTTTCTTGTTCGATTGAGCTAATACTGAAGCAGCGAATTCTTTTGTTTCATCACTGTATTTGTCTGACTGAAGAACCTTTGAGGCTTTAGTCTCCATATCTTTGCCAGTTTGCTTTGACTTATCAGCTTGAGCCATTGCGCTTGCAGCTAGTGATTTCTGAATCTTTGAAGCGTTAGGGTCAGAAAGGGCTTTAGCTGCTTTCGAAGCAACTGATTTAGAGGTTTTCTTAGTATTCATAATGTTATCCTGTGAAATAGACGATCAAGATATGGTGATGGTTGTATATTATTTCAAGGCGCAGAAACAAATAAGTCCTGAAGTAGTGCAGTCTTTCGTTGAATACTTCAATTTATAATCAATTGATTAGTCAAAGGGATAACGAGTTAAGTTGCTCTGTGGGTCATACTTCTAGGTTTGCTAAATTTGGATAACTTTTAGTAGGGCAAAAGTGCATGAACAGGATGTGAATGAGTAAAGGCACTAAGCAGTAGAGGGGCAATTATGTGTTCATAAAAATCACGATTACTTGTGATCACCAAGCGATTCTGTCGTACCTTAACTACCAAATGACTTTGTCGTTAG
>NZ_JBFSUL010000110.1:0-2481 GCF_041467395.1 Vibrio sp. 10N.247.310.98
CTACGGAGCTTTGCTGTTTCGGCATCAATTTCTACTGGACGTTTTCGCCAGTAGTGGCGTTGTTGCCTAAATCAATTGAACCTTTTTCGAGTCCTGCGATCTGATCCTTTATGATGGTTAGAGCGGTGACAACATGGGTAAGGCGAAAAAGAAGATAACTAACTGGGCGGAGTACAATAAGGCTTTGTGCAAACGGGGCTCGGTTACGTTCTGGATAGATGATACAGCCGTAGATGCATGGCGATGCAAAACCCATCATGGTAAGCGTGGTAGAGGCTTTCAGTACTCTGATACAGCGATTGAAACTGCCTTGATGATTAAAGGAGTATTCTCATTACCATTACGTGCTCTTCAAGGCTTTATTGATTCTATCTTTGAGCTATTAGATGTTCCACTGACGTCCCCTGACTACACCTGTATCAGCAAACGCTCGAAGACAGTTCAGGTCAAATATCGCAATAAATCCAAAGGAGCTATTCGCCATATAGCCATTGACTCGACTGGTCTCAAAGTTTTTGGCGAGGGTGAATGGAAAGTGAAAAAGCACGGCGCCGAAAAACGCAGAACTTGGCGTAAACTGCACTTAGCTGTTGATGTAGAAACTCATGAGGCCATTAGTGCAGAAGTCAGTCTTGTAAGTGTTGGCGATAAGGAAGTGCTGCCAACATTACTCAACCCTTTACGTAGAAAGATCCATACAGTATCTGCTGATGGAGCATATGACACAAAAAGTTGCCATGAGACTCTGAAAAATAAGGGCTGTACTCCGTTGATACCACCTCGAAAGAATGCGGCTCTTTGGGAAGATGGGCATCCCAGAAATGAAGCTGTAGAGGCTCTTAAAAACGGAACAATAACGGAGTGGAAATCTGAGTCTGGTTACCACTATCGCTCAATATCTGAGACCGCAATGTCTCGATATAAAGGACTAACCAGCGGTAAATTGAGCTTGAGATGTTACAACGCTCAACTGGGAGAAATCATGGCGAATGTCAAAGCTATAAACAAAGTCATAGGACTAGGTATGCCTGTTAGAAGCTAACGATTAGTCAAATATGGCGTCGTTGAACCTCAAGCTGATTTGATCATATATGGACACTTCCTATTGGCAAGCAGTAAATCTGAAAGTTTTAGGTAAAAGATTGCAGACATATATCCGAGTTCAAGGACTCTTAATGATTTCCGCTGAGCATGCTCTTATCAACAACACGAACTTGAAAGTCCTAAGATCAAATCAGAGTTCCATACTCACGGTCTTACCTGTTTTCTCATTTCCACTTCATGCGCAATTTTAGATAGATAGTAATTCAGGATTATAGTGTTGCTGATTAGCCAATAAAGCCCATGCAATTCGAGCATTCCGATTAGCTAGTGCGACTATTGCAACATTCTTGTGTTTTCGTTTCAGTAAGTCATTCAACCAGCGGTGAGTATAAGTGGTTGGCTGTTGCTTTAAGTGCCCAAGAACAGCTCTTGCACCATGCACTAGTAGTCTTCGTAAATAGCCATCCCCCCGCTTGCTTATACCAAGCAATACTTGTTTGCCACCCGTTGAAAACTGCTTAGGTACAAGTCCAATCCATGCAGATACCTGCCGTCCATTATTAAAAGATGCGGGGTCACCTATACTTGCAACAAGTGCGGTGGCAGTTATAGGGCCAATTCCAGGGATCTCTGCGATTCTTTTAGAATCAACATTCGTACTGTGCCATTGTTCAATTTCTTTTGTTAACGCACTAATTCGTGAAGAAAGCTCATCAATTAGTTCTTTTAAATGAGTAACCACGCAGCGAATCGGTGGCGTCAAATTATTTTCAGCATCCTCTAAAACCAGAGGGAGCTGCTTGTTAAGTGATGCACTTCCTTTAGGAAAGACAAGACCAAACTCAGCCAGCAACCCACGTAATTGATTAGTTTGGCCAGTTTTCATTGAAACTAACCTTTCTCTAGCTTTGTGAACAGAAAGGATTGATTGCTGTTCAATCGATTTTATAGGTACGAAACGCATGTTAGGGCGAGTTACCGCTTCACAGATTGCTTCAGCATCAGCGGTATCGTTCTTATTTGATTTCACATAGGGCTTAACAAACTGCGGAGGCATAAGTTTAACGTCATGACCAAATTGCTTGAATACTCTTGCCCAATAATGAGCACTGGAGCAAGCTTCCATACCAACAAGACAAGGAGGCATATTGGTCAACGTTTCGGACAACTTCTTTCTGCTGATATTTTTCTTCAAAAGAACTTTGCCTGATGAATCTACTCCGTGAAGAGCAAAAGAAGATTTAGCTAAGTCGATACCTAAAGTTGCAATGGTCATGGTCTCTTCCTCATTTATGTTACCGACTATAAGTTTAGACGGTGGGTGGAAGTGTCCATATCATTAACAACGCCTTATAAATCCATCAAAGTATGCTCCCGCCCTGGCCGTAAGCCAGTAAAACAACGGTAGGTAGGTTGTCGTTCTTGAAGTGGAAACAC
>NZ_JBFSUL010000111.1:0-2396 GCF_041467395.1 Vibrio sp. 10N.247.310.98
CATATCACTTACTACCGTTTTTGTTTTTAGTTCCCGCTAATCCGCGATGAACCATTAAAAAGCCGAGCATTGATTATGCTCGGCTTTACTAATATTAAGTGGATTGGTTTAGACTAAAACGCGTAACGCATACCGAGCTGTAGCTCATCTTCGTCGTTATCGCCTTGCCCACCTTCGCCCTCGTCTAACATGTTAAACTTATAACTACCAAAGAAGGCCACATCGCCAATATAACGTGCGTATTCTAGACCGATAAAGTTAATGTCGTAATCTGCAATATCGTCAGCTTCAAAGTAGCTGTAGGTCAGGTTGACGGTGTTGGCACCAAACGAGTATCCCAAGTAAGCATCGGCAGAATCGTAGTCTGAATCTTTTACGCCTAGACCTGAAATACTACCAAATTGATAGAGTGCGGCGAACCAAACCCCCTGATCGTTGGTGTACTTAACCGCACCAATATAGGCATCAGAAGTTTCTGTATCTGTCCCAACGCCATAGGTTTCATCACTTGACGCATAACCGACGCCAATATCTAACCCAATCGAAGTGCTGCCGGCGACAACTGCACCGAAGCCGTCACTTTGTGCTGATTCACTATCTGAATTGAAATTGCCATCAATTTGAAAGGTGATGTTGTCGCTTGTCAGTTCATAACGTAAAACATTTTTTGCTCGATCAGCAGTCGACACCGTGTATTCATTGATATAGCCGCTGAAGGTTTCAGCCATATCCGTCCAATCGGTTAAGTAGGTAACGGCATTATTTTGGTGGCCATAATAGACGTTACCGTGATTGGTTTGAACACCCGTATATAAGAATCGAGTGTTAATGCCGATATCATCTGATGCGCCATCTTCAGACTCTGTTAGTTCGAATTCATATTTCCCAAAAAAGGAAACATCGTCCGACGCTTTTTGTGTGCCATCGACACTTAAGCGGACACGTGATCTATCACTATAGGTGCTACTATTACCAGCACTTTTATTCGCATCAGAGAAATTCCCTCGAACTTCTGCGCGGCCGCCGATATTGAATACTGTTTCATCTGTCTCATAAATGGTCGCCGCCGATACGGCAGATGTCGATAGTATGCTCGCCACTGCAATGGCGATATGTGATTTTTTCATAATTTATTCCCTATTTTTCACACTTGTATTTATCGCAAACCATAAATTCACGTATAGCATTGAATTTAGATTATTGATTCCTACAGGTTATGAATATAGGCGCGCTTTACCATTATGCAAATTTCATTATGTATTACTGTGCTGTATGTATTCAAAATAGCTATGATGTGTGGGGTTGGGTTTTGAATTGCTTATAGATTGTTGCTCTTGAGGGAGATTAATTGTAGCTGATGTTTTTCGACTATAGAGTGCTATCGTATTTATGTATGTTGGTAATAACCCGGCCACTTTATATGAAAAATCCGAATTCAGTCATTGCGGCCTAGTAATTCGATGACGACGATTACAAAATCGTGGTGATTTTTATGAATGATGTATTTCAGTGAGTTACAAAGCCTCTGTGTGCCTTTCACTTATAATGATCAAAATACTACGGTAACCCAATGGGCAAGCAAAATTTTTGACACTAAATATAGGCATTGATCTATACCTGTATGGTTACTGTAAAGGCCAAGAAAACGGTATAGACAACAAAAATCCCAAATTGAACACATTAGGTTAGTTAATTGGTTGTCATCAAGGATTAGAATTTTTTCTAACTAAACTTTGTTTTTCAGCGGTTTGACGATAATCTGGGTGTAAAATCGACATGTTGTTATGTCTTTGATTGCAAAGTGAGCAAACGAATCGCAAGATGCCAGTTAATACTTGCACCATCTGTTTATCATAGATATCATCGTTGGCGTTCTAAGGGAATGCGTCCGTAGCTCAGTTGGTTAGAGTACCGCCTTGACATGGCGGGGGTCGGTGATTCGAGTTCACTCGGACGCACCATTCCTTATTTGTTTTTATTGCATAACTATTGAGTTTGTCACAATGGTAGTAATAAGAAATTAGAACATCGCCCGCTTAGCTCAGTTGGTTAGAGTACTTGCATGACATGCAAGGTGTCACTGGTTCGAGTCCAGTAGCGGGCACCAAATTCGTTCTTTCTGAACAAGCAAAAAGCCCACCTAGCGTGGGCTTTTTTGTACCTCTCACATTTGCATAGTTATTCATTTCGTATCAGCCTCAATGGTTTTGTTTCAGCTGACTCTTGTCTGGTTAGGCACAATTAGTTCCTTTCGTGCCCATGCTGTGCCCACGTTCAATGGATACGGTTAGTTTTACAAGAACGAAATAAGTTGCCAATAAGCCCTCAGACTTCAGCTTACTTTTGTCGAGTAGACGACACTTGTTACCAAGTGCCGCCCCTCTAAGAACCGTACG
>NZ_JBFSUL010000112.1:0-2353 GCF_041467395.1 Vibrio sp. 10N.247.310.98
GAACGGCGGACTGTTAATCCGTATGTCGCAAGTTCAAGTCTTGCAAGGGGAGCCACATTCAAGAAAGCCAAGTCGAAAGACTTGGCTTTTTTTCGTTTGAACAAAAACAAACTCTATTCAATATACACATCAGCTCCTCACTAACTCTTAATCAGTCTCGATAAATTGAGTTATCTCCTTTTAGTACTCTTACTACAGCAGTTGATTCTAAGTTCTATAAAGCATATCCACTACAACAGAACCAACGCCTTATAAAGTTCATGACCCGCTAATATTCACATTAAAACAAATAGAACCAAGTCCTGTTACTTTTTTTTCTTCGAAAATTTAATCCCTATCATACTTTGATGTCTTTCTAATATCTGCCTTACACCACTTAGATTAAGATTCGATGAATTATACCTAATACTAATTATTGAATCGCTGCGCGGGGAAATATGAAACTAAAAACGCAAGCTTACTTATTATCGGGCATCATCTTGATCGCCCTGCTAGCACTGACGGCTACAGGCTTATGGACCTTAAGAGTTGCTAGCAACATGGACAACAAAGCTCGCGTAACAGAGCTGTTTAAGAGCGCATACAGCATTCTTACTGAAGTCGAAAAAATGGCGATTGATGGCACACTAGAAGAAGAGCAAGCCAAGCAACTAGCTACTCGCCTTCTACGCAACAACATCTATAAAGATAATGAATATGTTTACGTAGCCGATGAGAACATGACGTTTATCGCGACACCATTAGATCCTCAACTGCACGGAACCAGTTTTAACGACTTTAAAGATGGCGACGGCAATAGTGTTGGGCAGCTAATCCAAAGAGTACTTGGTAATCGTACTGGCGAGATCATTGAGTACACCTGGACACAAAAACTGCCAGATGGAACGATTGAAGAAAAACTGTCTATTGCAGAGAAAACGCCACATTGGGGTTGGGTTGTCGGCACTGGTATCGGGTTCAATGAAGTTAACGCTCGTTTTTGGTCTACTGCTCAATGGCAGCTATTCCTTTGTGTCGTGATTGCTGGTCTTATTCTGGCGAGCCTAATTGTATCCATTAAACGCATGCTAGCGCTTCTTGGCGGCGAACCTAAAGACGTACGAGAAGCAGTACAAGCCGTAGCACAAGGTCGAATTCAAACCTCTTTCGAAACTCAGGCAATTGACGGCAGTATCTATCACGCCGTACAACAAATGAGTAAGTCATTGGCTGAGCTAGTATCAAACCTTGACGCTTCAATGCTGGCATTAAGAGGCGAACTGCAGCGCGTAGAAGATCGCGCTGGGTCAATTGGTCAACTGACAGACACCCAACAGCAATCAACAGAGATGATCGCGACAGCAATGACCGAGATGGCCTCTTCAGCCAATAACGTAGCTGCTTCAGCTAGCGATACCGCGCGCAACACCGACGAGGCCGACAAACAGAGCCAGCATACCCAACAACTCATTCACAACACAGTAGATAACATTCAAGGCTTAGCAGGCCAACTAGGCACAGCAAGCGAAGCTGTCGCTAACCTAGATAACGATGTAAACAACATTGCAAAAGTATTGGATGTGATTGGTGATATAGCGGAGCAAACTAACCTATTGGCACTAAATGCAGCCATTGAAGCAGCTCGAGCTGGCGAACAAGGTCGTGGATTTGCTGTTGTAGCAGATGAGGTTCGTAACCTTGCAGGCAGAACACAATCGAGCACAAAAGAAATCCAATTAATGATTAATAACCTTCAAGAGGGATCTCGCAACGCAATTCAAACCATGGAAGTGTGTGCCGCGACCAGTGAAAGCACCGTAACAGAGTCTCAAAACGCCTCTGAAGCACTACAACAGATTGTTGTCGCATTAGAGTCCATTTCATCAATGAGTCATCAAATCGCAACAGCGGCCGCTGAGCAGACTCAGGTGAGCGATGATATATCGAAGCGTATCAATATGATCGAAGAGAGCGGTAACCAACTGAGCAATGTCGTAACAGAAAGTCATAACAGCACCCAAACTCTTGCCTCTCTTTCCAACGAATTAGAAGCTTGGGTTAATAGGTTTGAAGTAAAACACTAAACTCCCTAGAAAATTTTCAAATAAAAAAGCACGTTTTCATACGTGCTTTTTTTATTTCGGCGCCCATTCAGTGTAGTTAACCGTAGTTTTACTATCTTTTAGGGCATGCTAGACCTAGGTTTTTCACCCCAAATGAGCAAAAACAACCCACTAAGTATAGAAAAACATCAAACGATACTTTTTTTGCAATTTAATGTTGACCCAGAACGCGAAAACACGTTTAATACACCTCGTCGCCCGGATAGCTCAGTCGGTAGAGCAGAGGATTGAAAATCCTCGTGTCGGTGGTT
>NZ_JBFSUL010000113.1:0-2218 GCF_041467395.1 Vibrio sp. 10N.247.310.98
ACTTTGTGAATGAGCAACGCAGTGACCTATTCATCATCACTGATGACGTATACGGTACATTTGCCGATGACTTCGTTTCTCTATTTGCAAAACTACCATACAACACACTTTGTGTTTACTCGTTCTCTAAGTACTTTGGCGCAACAGGCTGGCGTTTAGGTACCATTGGTATCCAACACAAAAACGTATTTGATGACGCACTAAGTTCTTTCAGCGAAGAAAAACAGTGTCAACTTGATGGCCGTTACAAAACACTGACTCCAGAGCCACGTGACATTAAGTTCATCGACCGCATCGTTGCGGATAGCCGTAGCGTAGCCTTGAATCACACTGCCGGTCTATCTCTACCGCAACAAGTGCAAATGGCGATGTTTGCTCTAACTTGTCTAATGGACTCAGAAGGTCGCTACAAAGCCGCTTGCAAACGCATCATCCGTGAGCGCTACACAACGCTTTACAAAAACATGGGTGTAGAAATCGAAGAGAACAAAGACCGTGTGGATTACTACACACTCCTAGAGCTAGACACGCTAGGTGGCAAACTTTACGGTCAAGAGTTTGTCGACTGGTTCAAAGCTAACGAGAAAGGTAAAGACTTCCTATTCCGTCTTGCTCACGAAACTGGCGTCATCTTACTACCTGGTAAAGGTTTCGACACAGTACACGCCTCAGTACGCGTATCACTAGCGAACCTTACTCACCACGAGTACGAGCTAATTGGCCGTGCAACACGCACTGTGTTGGATGAGTACTTCCAAGAGTTCTCTGCGTAATTCGTAGTTGCTAGAAAATATAAGCCCCGTCAAGTCGGGGCTTTTTTATTCGGTTGTTTAGGTCGTGATAATGAATGTAATTTCTGTAAATGCCGTTGAATCTGCCATTTTGGCACTCTTGATGTTGTTGTTTGGTGAGGTAACCAAAAAACACACACCAATATTAAGTAAATATCATATCCCAGGGCCGGTGATTGGTGGGTGCATCGCAGCCTTAATTACTACTTGCTTATATCGCATGGGAATGGAGTTCGAATTTGAACTTCCTTATAAAGAGACGTTGATGCTGATGTTTTTCGCAGGCATTGGTTTAAGCGCAAATATCAAGCAGCTATTCCAAGGTGGACGCTTGTTCGTTGTCTTTCTCGGAATCGCCGTTGTTTATATTATTTTTCAGGACGCTATTGGTGTCGCTGCAGCCTCGTTCTTAGGGCTGGATCCTAAGCTAGGACTGATGACGGGCTCTATCACCCTATCAGGTGGGCATGGTACAGGTGCTGCATGGGCGTCGATGTTTCATGACCATTTTGGTGTCGATAATGCACTCGAAATCGCGATGGCCTGTGCCACTTTTGGTCTTGTGATTGGCGGTATTATCGGAGCGCCTTTAGGCACGTATTTGGTTGAAAAAAATCAACTTTCAACACCGAACGTACATGCAGCAGATGTGGAACACAAAAAGGCCCATCACATGCCGACTAAGGGCAATGTACTACATGGCATCGGAAGCGTTGTTCTTTTAGCATGCTGTGTTGAGCTCAGCCAAATGCTACATAGTTTAGTGCTTGTGCTCGATGTGCATTGGCTGAACATGGTGCCAAATTTCGTCTATGCGTTATTTGTTGGTGCACTATTCTCAACACTATTTAGCGAGAGCAAACCTGCCAAGATTGCGATGGTCGAAGTGGCACGTTTAAGCTCAATTGCCCTAAGTGTCTTCTTATCTATGGCATTGCTTGAAATCAAACTTTGGCAGCTGTTTGATATGGCGTTGTCGCTGGTGGTTATCCTAACGATTCAAACATTGTTTACTATTGTGTTTGTTACGTCCGTTACCTATAAGCTACTCGGTAAAAATTATGATGCCGCGGTGATGGCAAGTGGTCATGCGGGCTTTGGTTTGGGTGCGACACCGACAGCCATGCTCAATATGAATGGTATCACGGGTTACTACGGCCCATCGCCACAAGCGTATTTTATCGTGCCGTTAATTGGTGCGTTCTTTATCGATCTCTCAAACCTAATCGTTATAGAGACATTCTTACATTTCATGTCTTGATGGATCTTCCCCATCAAAGGGGATTACCAAAGTTCAGTACTTTGACTTTAAAATTTACTCAAGACATCAAAAACTATATTCAGAAGAGGAGTGAAGGTTTGAAAGGTGTAATTGTAGTGGTCAACTGATATTGGCCACGTTCCTAGAGTTTAACCAGAACAATCGT
>NZ_JBFSUL010000114.1:0-2164 GCF_041467395.1 Vibrio sp. 10N.247.310.98
CGTGCGACCTGAGGTCGTATGAAGCGTTGTTCACCGCTTAACGAGTGAACCATCTGTATCACCAGATGAACCTACGAGCCTGAATAAAGCAGCGGCTCGGACAATGTAACGAAACTTGGCCGTTGGGCTGAGTGGGAAAAGAATCGTGAGAGGACGTTCCTCCTGAAAACCACAATTCGGGTAAGTGCTAGGTAGTCAGTATGATGAACGTATGTGAATCCATTCAAGGTGCGTTATATGATGAAGCAGCGGAAGTGGTTAATACGCTGTGGCCAAAAGGCAATGAGAGTTGGAAAGAGGTTGGACAGTACTTTTTCGTGGTCGCCGTACTCTCCGCACTATAGTGGGCATCTAAGCTGACATTTTACGTAACATACGGAACAGGGTAAGCCTGTATCACTCCCTTTGGGAAAGCCTTTGTGGCCGATAGTGATGCAGGTATAGGAGGTCGGAAAAAGCGAAAGCTGCATTGTAATGATGCAGATACAGACTTATGTCTGATCACGAAAGTGAGCCCACTTCCGACTGGTCTCCCATTGCGAGAGAATTTGAAGAACTTTATTCAAGGAGAAAAGCAAATGGTGATCTCGAAAGAGATTAGTGCATCTTCTGACGGCGCTCAATGGCAGTCCATCGACTGGAAATCCGTTGAAGCACACGTATTGAAGCTTCAAATGCGTATCGCAAAAGCAACGAGAGAAAAGAAATACGGTAAGGTGAAGTCCTTACAGTGGCTCTTGACTCATTCTCGCTCAGCCAAGCTTCTTGCGGTTAAGCGAGTCTCTCAGAATAAAGGCAGTAAAACGTCTGGAATAGACGGTGTCACCTGGAACACAGATGTACGCCGTATGAAAGCAGTCAATCAACTGAGCCGCAAGGCTTACTCTGCAAAACCACTCAAACGTATCTACATCCCCAAAAAGAACGGTAAGCTCAGGCCATTGGGTATTCCATGCATGATTGATAGAGCGCAACAAGCCCTCCACCTTCTAGCATTAGAACCAGTGTCCGAAACGCTTGCCGACCTCAATAGCTATGGGTTTAGGCCAAATCGCAGTACGGCTGACGCCGTCAGTCAGTGTTTCAAATGTTTGGCTCTAAAGCGATCAGCGAAATGGGTTCTTGAGGGAGATATTAAGGCTTGCTTCGACAAAATCGGGCATCAATGGCTTATGGACAATATCACGGTAGATAAACGTATGTTAGAGCAATGGTTACAGTCTGGCTATGTGGATAAGGGTCTGTTCTATGATACCGATGAGGGTACACCTCAAGGTGGAATAATATCTCCAACCTTGATGCTAATGACTCTCGCGGGAATAGAGCAACAAATAAAATCTACAGCTCTGAAAATGGGTGCTAGGGCCAACTTTATTGGTTATGCGGATGATTTCGTGGTCACCTGCTCTTCAAAGGAAGTGCTAGTGAACGATATCAAACCGTTGATTGCTGACTTTCTGGCAGAAAGAGGGTTAACCCTCTCCGAAGAGAAAACGAAGGTCACTCATATTGATGATGGCTTTGACTTTCTGGGTTTCAATCACAGGAAGTACAAAGGGAAATTGCTCATTAAACCGAGCAAATCTAACACGCTGTTATTCCTTAGAAATCTACGTGAACTTATTAAAAAGCACGCAACCATCCCTGTTAACGATCTTATCAAGTTGATAAATCCGAAACTTAGAGGGTGGGCGAATTACTATCGCCACTGTGTTGCTAAACAAGTATTCGGGTATGTCGGCCACAAACTATTCCAAGCGTTATGGCACTGGGCAGTTAGACGTCATCCAACCAAGTCCAAAGACTGGGTTGTTCATAAGTATTTTCTCAATCGTAAAGGCCAGTGGCAATTTCACGGTTGGCAGAAAATCATGGACATGGACTGTCACTTCAATCTGTTCCAAATAGCTAAAGTGCCCATCGAGCGACACGTAAAAATCAGGAATGCAGCGACCCCTTTTGCCCCTCAATACCAAGAATATTTGATGAAGAGAAAATCTAAAAGGCTAGCTCGTAACTCTTGGAAAGAGCCTGTCCCGACTGCGTTATAAGTTGCTGGGTATCAATGATGCCTTAGTGGAGGCTTGAGCCGTATGCAGTGAAAGTTGCACGTACGGTTCTTAGAGGGGCGGCACTTGGTAACAAGTGTCGTCTACTCGACAAA
>NZ_JBFSUL010000115.1:0-1974 GCF_041467395.1 Vibrio sp. 10N.247.310.98
GGTTCACACTTGTTGCGGTGAACAGCACTTCATACGACTTCAGGTCGCACGGACAAAAGCGTGTCAGTGATTTTACTAATTTAGTAAACAATGAATTACTACAAGTATATAAAGTCGTTTAATCAACTTCCATGAGTGATGTCAATCTGAGTGATATGTCGGCCAAGCACAGCATTTTTGTGAATCGTTGTATTTTTATCACAGGTTTATCCAATACAGTCCCGCTTTAGACGTAAGAAGCTACGCTGCTATCAATTCATTAGGAGCAACATCTTATGACTATTAGATAAAACCGACATTAACGTTGAACTTTATGAAAACAATACATCAAGGTTTGAACTGGCAACTTAATAAATACGCTTTCATTATGTAATGATTTTACTTACAAAGTCATACTGTCATAGACAAAAGATTCCGCAATAATACGTCAAATGGTATGAGTTAAAACTTATATGGCGGTTCGTATCATTGGTGTTAAGTTTGGCTACACCAATTACGCAAACTAAAAAAATAGTGCAGAAAAGCTTTCGATAACATTAGCTTCAATATTCCAGGGCTGTGTCTATTTTTGCATTGCGATTGGCCATCTTCGATAACATCAAGATGTGGCCTACACTAAAACTTAAGGGTAACCAGCACTCTTTCTTTAACGCTTACCGAACTAGTTGTCCAAATTTAAACAAGTGGACTCGATATGAGAGCAAGTGCGCCTAATGAGAGAGCACTCGTCAATGGAATGAACGTCAGTGTTGAATGCAAAGGCGATAAGATATTGGCCACCATTTTAGCTGATAAGTGATATACAAAATGTAGCTGGCTGAGAACACATTAAAGTTATCTTTAATCACACTCGTCAGCATTCTATCAGGGAGTTTGTTTTGGGTTTTGTGACGGCACTATTGTAAAAATACTATACGTACCCTATTTTTGAATCATCGTGGGCAACGCTTGGAACTAATATTTCTGTCATGGGGGCAGGCAAAAAGGAAACAATAACTTCCATCATCGTTTTTAATTAAGACATACATATACCTTAATTAAAAAAATTGGCGCGTTCTAATATGCGCCAGATAAAGAGATCTATAAGATACTTGAAGAGTCTATGTTAAAAGACAGGAGCAAAAGCGACATTACCATTTTGATAACTCAAGATTAGCTTATCAAGATCCTTACATTGGCCAGTTACTTTTAATGAAACACCTACCCAAGGTAAATAAGCATGAATAAAATTAGCTTTTTAAAAATAAACAATACCATTATCAATGACATTATTGATCTCTCAGTGGAAGAGTCTCAAAAACAACTCATTGCTAACAACGCAGAGTGGCTTGCAGAAGCCAGTTTTAACGACGATAGTATCAACTATGGTATTTACTTAAACAATAAACCTGCGGGGCTAATCTCTCTGATTGACCCTAGAATACTGGACACACACGATGAACACTTTCAAAAGGAGCATTTATATGTATGGCGCGTCATGATTGACCATCGTTTCCAAGGAAAAGGATTGGGGAGTCAAGCGATTAACTTCAGTAAGAAATACGCTTCCATTACCGGTTTAAAAGGCGTCTCCCTGACCACGATGGATAAAGAAAAAGGCAATGCGCTCTCTATTTATCAAAAGCTTGGTTTTATACCAACGGGCAGAAGACTTGATGATGAAATTGAATTAATTTTTGGCTTAAAGGAATGAGTGGATAAACAAGTCAGATGGTGTGTCTGGGACGGCTATTTGGCCGCCTCATTTTATACTTCAACTGTAAAGGTATTGAAGAGTTCATTCAAAAACGCTGACCCCTCGTGCACTCTCACCTCCCCCCGGTCACAGAGTAACCAACAATCAAATTGACTCTTATTCAGTCTCCGTAACCTTTAAAGATCTTGAATCGCTTCGATGAGCTTTTTGACTGGAGTATGGTCTCAGGGCAAGATCATGAAAAACCCATATGGAATAAGGGGTAGCGTGAAGTGATG
>NZ_JBFSUL010000116.1:0-1797 GCF_041467395.1 Vibrio sp. 10N.247.310.98
TTGTTAAGAAGATAATGTCGGTTAGCGTGTGCTCTATTTTCCAAGCTTGGCGAGGATCTCGAATAACTGAAATATGGTCCAAAAGGCTTAATCCATTCATTATGGCTAAATATCTGCTGTTAAAAAACAGTATATGATCACACCTAAATCTGATCATCAAATCGATCTTGAATGTATTGAATTTGTTGTGACTTCAGTGTACAAATTAGTGGAAACATCACTTCACGCTACCCCTTATTCCATATGGGTTTTTCATGATCTTGCCCTGATTACAGTGGACTGTTTCATGGAGAGACAATAAAGGTAAATTGTCGAGTTATATTATAAAGCAAAAAGTATGGATTTTACGGATTGTAATCTTACATGTGCGGCGCCAATGATATCCATGAAGCCTAATATGCTATGAGGTTTTTTAGCACTAATCCATGCTGTGCCAGTACTTCCTATAGGGAGCATATCCATAGTTTTACTATCAACTTCTAATATTACTGTCCGTCCAATTGGAGCAGCCCCTCTTTGTATGTGGCCAGATACCATTTGCTCAACCGGCATCAAGTTCCCCTGAGCTTCTCCAGTAGCCTCTACAATGCTATGAACTCGCGCTCTAAATACCTGAGCTGGGTAAGCATCTACATAGAATTCGCTAAACTGCCCCCTTTTAATGTTTTGGTAAGCTTGTTCTGGTATTCGCATTTCGACGAACTTATTTTCAATATCCCATAAATGCAAACCGCCAACACGAGAACCATTAGCAATGTAGACATGAGTAACCATGCCTTTAAATGGTGCTCGTACCGTCAACCTATCCAATTCAAATTCGACATCCCCTAACTTCGCTTCTAATCCTTCATGCTTTGCGTAAAGCACGTTTATATCGGCTTTAGTTGTAGCTATCATATCCGAAGATAATTCCACATCCCTTGCTGTCGCATGATGTTCCAACCCCAAATTTCTCTTATGGTCTCTCATAGCCTGTGCAAGCTTGATTTCTTGCGCTTCTATCGAACGAGCTAACTCTAATTTACTCGCATTCAACCCTGTTTTAATCGAGGTTAATTTGTCGTCTCTTTGGGTATAAAGAATCTCTCCCTTTTCTACCACCTGATTGTGCTCAACATAGATAGTATCTATCTGCTGACCGAACGGAGGCGCAACAATCGCATGTGGCGCTTTGACTGTTGTTGAGTTAGTCAAATCGGCAGGAGAATAGAAGCGGTGAGATACAAATAAAATCAGTAGTAATACAACCCCTACAAACGTGGTCCAAAAATAATTTTTCGGTGTTCGTTTTAGTATCTTAAATTTAAACAGTAACCACACTAACAAAAGGTAAGGAACCATAATCTCTTTCATGACCTAGCCTCCTTTATCCAAAGTTGAAATTTATCCCAATCAATGACTATCGTTAATGCGGCAACAACCCATAATGGCTTCCAGATCAACCCCAAAAGACATAACCAAATTACAAACTTAGCTTGTGACAGGTTCTTTTCTTTAGCTAACTTCTTAGGGATTGAATGGATATGCCATAACTTCGCTGCGATCCAAACAAATAGTAAAACAGTAGCAGTGGTTACGACCCACATAAATATTTCAGATTCTAACAAGGCATAGACGCTAGGGATCTGTTCATATGTCAACGTTGTTTGATGAATTTTGATATTGCATACCTCTAAGATTATGGGAAGCTACTCCCACTGCTTGCATCCTGCCTGCTTTTTTAATCTATCAATGGGAAAGTTCTAGGGCGTGTTGATCTTTCGTGAGTGTTTTTTGAACAGCATGGTAAAGAGTTAT
>NZ_JBFSUL010000117.1:0-1787 GCF_041467395.1 Vibrio sp. 10N.247.310.98
CTCAGGCCTTGAAAGCCGCTTAACAGAAATGTCCAACTTTACGGGGTCACTTCACAAGCGGGCTTTTTAATGACTTCTAAACCACAAGCGTAATGATTACTCTTGAGGTACTACCTTACCGATGTACGGTAGGTGACGATATTTTTGTGCGTAGTCGATACCAACACCAACAACAAACTCGTCTGGGATCTCAAAACCAATCCATTTTGTATCGACAGTCACTTCACGGCGAGAAGGCTTGTCTAATAGCGTACAAATTTCGATAGACTTAGGACCACGTAGGCTTAGAATCTCTTTCACTTTAGTCAGCGTGTTACCCGTATCGATAATATCTTCTACAAGTAGAACATCTTTACCTTGGATATCATCATCAAGGTCTTTCAAAATACGAACATCACGTGAGCTTTCCATGCCGTTGCCGTAGCTAGACGCGGTCATGAAATCAACTTGGTGAGTTAAATCGATAGCACGAGCAAGATCCGCCATAAAGACAAAAGATCCACGCAATAAGCCAACTAAAACTAGATCTTCACTACCGTTGTAGTGTTCCGTGATCTGTTTGCCTAGTTCGTTCACTCGATCCTGAACTTCTTGCTCAGAGATCATGACTTCAACTGTATGCTTCATACTGCTCTCATTCTATTTGGTGATTGCGACGAATGTTGACAGTTTCGTCAGTTGTGTCGCTCAATTTTGTGCGTAAGTCTAGCACTGCTCAAATACCCACACCACCTTATGGTTCGAATTTACTGTCAGATTCTCCACGAAATGTGCGCTGGTGCCTTATCCAATACTCATCTCCTTTCACATCAATGCTGATCACGCTTTATGTATCAAGTTTGATGTAACTGTCTATTAAATAAGCTCAAAGGATTGACCATTCGCATATGCACCATTACACTCATCTTGGCTTAAATAATAATAAAATCATTAATATAAAAATTTCGTTGGCAAGGAAAATAAAATGGACTCAATATCTAAGAGACCTAGAACTAGGCTTTCACCTTTAAAAAGAAAACTTCAATTGATGGAAATCGCTCTTGAGGTATTCTCTCGCCGCGGCATCGGTCGTGGTGGACACGCTGATATTGCAGACATCGCTCAGGTGTCTGTCGCAACGGTATTTAACTACTTCCCAACCCGTGAAGATCTGGTTGATGAAGTACTAAATCACGTTGTACGCCAATTCTCTAACTTCCTTTCAGACAATATCGATCTGGATATTCACGCAAAACAAAACCTACATAATATTGCGACTGAAATGGTGACGTTAGTGGCTCAAGATAGTCATTGGTTAAACGTGTGGTTCGAATGGAGCGCTTCGACTCGTGATGAAGTATGGCCGCTATTCGTAACAACTAACCGCACTAACCAAATGTTAGTACAAAACATGTTTAGCAAAGCGATTGAACGCGGCGAAGTCTGTGACGATCACGACCCTAAACATCTAGCGAATCTATTCCACGGCATTTGCTACTCGCTATTCATCCAAGCGAAACGTGTAGAAACGCCAGAAGAGCTTTCAAGCTTAACGGATAGCTACTTGAACATGCTGTGCATTTATAAGTAGATTCGAGATTCGAGATTCGAGTAAATAATTTAAGGGTTGGCCTAATGGGCCAACCCTTTTTTATAGAATGGAATGTCTCTTCGCATCCCGAAGCGCAGCGCACTCGCATCTCGGAGTGGAACGTTACTGCTCTTTTCTTCAGACATAAAAAAGCCGCTGACAAATGAAGTGACCCCGTAAAGTTGGACATTTCTGTTAAGCGGCTTTCAAGGCCTGA
>NZ_JBFSUL010000118.1:0-1744 GCF_041467395.1 Vibrio sp. 10N.247.310.98
TGTGATCACCAAGCGATTCTGTCGTACCTTAACTACCAAATGACTTTGTCGTTAGCCTAATTACCGAGGGAAATTGACGGTCCTACTTTTTACGTAATCCTTTGACTATCACTGTGAATTAGTCAAAGGGTGTATAGGATGATCGTTATGGATGCTAAATCCCAGCTTACCGTGGATGTCATTGCTAAAGTGGCACTTAACAAAATCTCTATTCTCAATGCCTCGAAACTGCTCAATAAATCCCCCCGAACCATTGAACGTTACCTCAGGCGATACCGTACCGATGGTATTCGTTTCGTTGTTCATGGCAACACAGGAAGAGCACCCGCTAATAAAATCCCCGTGACCTTAAAGAAGCAAGTTCAATATCTGATAAAAGCCAAGTATTACGACTTTAACATGCTTCATTTGGCAGACATGCTGGAAGTGTTTGAAGGCATCAAAGTAAAGCGAGAGACACTTCGTACCTGGGCGCACGAAATCCATCATGTAAAACGAGCTAAACATCGCCGCTCCAAAGTAAGAAGACGACGAGAGCGCATGGAGGCAGAAGGCTTAATGTTGCAAATGGACGGCAGCCCCCACCTTTGGTTCGGGGACAAAAAGTCCTGCCTTATCGCTATGATTGATGACGCAACCAGTGACGTTCATGCAGAGTTCTTTCCTTCAGAAACTACGGAAGGCTGCCTTAAAGTAATGAAGGCTTATATCGAAAAAAAGGGGCTTTTTAAGACGCTTTATGTCGATAGAGCGGGTATCTTTGGTGGACCAAAACGCTGCCACTTCTCTCAGATGCAACGAGCCTGCGAAGAGCTTGGTATAGAAATTATTTTTGCCAACTCCCCCCAAGGAAAAGGTCGTATCGAACGTGCCTTCGATACGTTCCAAGATCGTCTCGTCCCTGAGTTAAGACTGGCGGGGATCACCGATATGAATAGCGCAAATGACTACCTGCAAAACACTTTCATCCCTGACTATTGGGCGACAACCCTCACCGTCAACGCTAAGCAGGTGCGCTCGGAACATCGGCCCGTTCCGAAACACCTAAACCTCGATGCGATATGTATCCAAAAAGAATATCGAAAAATCCGTCGGGACCATACCTTCAGTTATGGTAACGCAATGTATCAAATTACCTCTCCGTTAAGGCACTCTATCGTGAGTCAACAAGTTGAGCTACGTAAGCAACTTGATGGTAACTTCGCCGCTTACTTTGCTGACCGAGAGCTGTCCATTAAAGAGCTTGTTGAGCCTAGCTCTAGGAAAGAATACGGGGAAGAAGTTCAGAAAAAGCTCGATGCTATTGAACTTGCCAAGGAGTTAGGCAATGTGAGAGAAGCTGCTCGGCAGAGCGGTTGCTCTGTCAAAAGCATTCACAACAACCGTCAACTTCTCGAAGCACATGGTCCATTAGCTTTGAAACGTATGTATGGCCAATCAAGGCACAGTAACCGCATCGATGAGAAGACTCGAAATGTCGTCATCTCATTAACGCTCAAATTACCTCATCTAACATCGATCAGGATCAGTGGTGAGATGAGAAAGCGATTTAACATCTCGATTAGTCACTCAACAGTAAGGAACATCTGGCTTGAAGAAAAGCTGAATACAAGAGAGTTACGGGAAGCTCGTGCCGAGGCATCAATTATCGAATAAGAGCAGAACTGTCATGGTTGACTACTATTAATAAGACTGTGACAGAGTCCTTCGGTAATTAGACCGTCAACCTCCCTCGGTAATCACA
>NZ_JBFSUL010000119.1:0-1708 GCF_041467395.1 Vibrio sp. 10N.247.310.98
AACGGCGGACTGTTAATCCGTATGTCGCAAGTTCAAGTCTTGCAAGGGGAGCCAATTAAAAGAAGCCGCATCATTGATGCGGCTTTTTTGCATCTAAAGATCCTAACTTATTAATACAACTACCCTCACCTTTCAAATACCATATTCAATTCAGAAACCAACCGTTTTTATATCCTTCCAAAGCTACAAATCTTCGCTACTTAATGCTCTTCAAAATCTCCCAACAACAAACGACACATTCACGTAAGAGTCAGTCACAGTACGTTGCTACTCATTTTATTGACTAGGAGATCGGTTGAAAAAATCAATACTAAGTTTGGAGGTAAGAAAGCTAAATAACGAATCAAGTAAGCGCTGAAAAGCTCTGTAAGACACTTCAATCCAAATTGATACACAGATTACTCTTTATCAAAACTATCCACTACAATAGCGCCCATAGAGGCTGGCATTGAAATAACAATCACTCTTTTGATCGATACGACGGGATCACTCAATAGAGGTAATTTGTCCAGGCAAGTCAGTACCAAAGCAACGACCAATGCCGTCATAACATAAGCAATCACTATTCTGAAAATAAACACCGGCAACCGAGCAACAACATCTTTTTGAAAGACACTCTCATACGTATAGAAGCCTAAGAACACCGCAGACAGTAAAAATAGCAGCAATAGATTAGCGGTAGGTAAAGTCTCCCCTAACTTCCAAGCCTCTTCAGAAAAAGAAATCGGCACGGCCAAGGCAAAAGATCCCACAAAGATCTGGCTCGCATCTTCAAAGTTAAAACTCAATTTCATAATTCGACCCATTAGGTTTAAGGCTTTATCTAATTCTGAAAAGAATCACAAAACTATCCGCCAATGATTTGGGGGATTTTTATTTCTACTAAGCAAACAGTAGTGACCTTCTAGCATCATCTTAGTCGCAATAACCAAAACATAGCTTGAACTAACCAGCAAGAAATCAATATGCTCAGAGCAAAACGGTCAACACGACTGATTAATATCGAGTCAACAAACACATCAAAATCGAAGACAGAGTGGTAACCCCTAATATACCAGCACCTAGAACCAAAGAATCTAAATCCGCAGGGTGATAAACGTCACTTCACGAATACGAGGGATGCTCTATTTCTTCGCTTATATACCCCTCAGGCACCACTTGGGAACACACTTAGCGACTCTCACCTTTAAGCTGAATCTAGCCTACTTTCACCCTTTGAAGTACTTAGAACGAGTCGCTCAATACCATCGAGAGTGGTTTTAAGCTCAATGCATAACAAGAGACATTAAGTCGACTCATTATGAGCTCTAGCGTTCTTAAGAGAAGCCTCCATGATAGAGCCCTAATTACACGTATCCTATAGATTCACAGATAGAGCAGAAGTCAGATTTCGTAGCCGAAAGGCTGTTAACTAATACTGAGAGCCGCTCACTTAATAAAGGAAACATCTACAGCGCGTATGGCTCGAGTATCTGAATGCTAAACTTAAAGCTAGATACGTTTGAAATCATGCTCGAGTCACCTCACAGCTGGAATCAGAAATGATGTAGTCCTAATCATGAGTTGGTTTTGGGAAAAACCTGAGCTAAGAGCTGTGGGCTGCGGGAAAATCTTTTGTGTAAGTTATTCGACTGACGTGCGAAACACTATGATTTATACCAATTAAAGTAAAAATGTGATCTAATTAAGATTGATGAATTATTGTGAA
>NZ_JBFSUL010000120.1:0-1637 GCF_041467395.1 Vibrio sp. 10N.247.310.98
ACTAAGGTAATGACAAGCTTCATGAATCGTTTAGCCCTAAACGGCTAATTTCCACCTATTAGCCATAAACGGCTAAATTTGCATTATTAGCCATAAACGGCTAAATTGGCATCTACATGAAAGAAGGAGTTTTAATGTGGAGCCTACCTCTAAACCTATCGCAGTGATCAGCGGCGATATTGTCAACTCAACCAAGCTAACATCTGAACAGTTTGAACAACTTCTTAAACGAATCAAAGACATTCAGAGACTGATCACCGCAGGAAATTCATCAAATGCGCACAGTATTGAGCGTGGCGATGAATTTCAGACCGTGGTGCATGATATTGAAAGCGCTCTGAGATACACCATCATTTATCGTATTGGCATTAAAGCGCTTGGCAAAGAGTTTGATAGTCGCATTAGCCTTGCTATTGCCTCTAATGCCGATTTGCGTGAGTCTGTCTCTGAATCGATGGGTGAAGCATTTGTTCTTTCTGGGCGTGGACTAAAAGCCTTAAAAAGCGACAGGTTGTTATTTAACTCTGACCGTTTCGAACTCACTGAGCACTTTGACTTACTCTTTAAGTACCTCGATAGACAACTAACGGAATTAACCTCGCGCCAATGTGAAGTTATGCTTCCGATGCTTCGAACCAATGAAGGTTTGTCTATTAGTGAGTTAGCAGAAAAGCTCGATGTTGCTACTGCCACTGCCAGTAAGTCTCTTAAAGCTTCAGGTTGGCCGCTAATCAGTGAGCTAAATTGGCGATTCATAAACCAAGTGAAGGGACTCAAGTATGTTTAATTTTTTTGATGTTCTAATACCGTTCTTGATGATTCACATCATCTGTGATTTTTACCTCCAGCCGAACCAATGGGTAGAAGCAAAGAAAAAATACACTTACCGTTCAACTGAACTGTACTTTCACTCACTATTACACGGTGTCGCGTTGTTAGTTCCTGCTATAGCGTTAGGTATTGACTGGCGCTCAACTACTTGCTTGGTAGTTATCATAGCGGTAAGTCATTTTATTATCGATTTGTGGAAAGTAAGAGCACGAAATGGTGGTAAGTTTTCCTATTTTATTATCGACCAGACTTTGCATGTATCAGTGCTAGTAGCCATTGCCTTTCACATGGCAGATGGTGTAATGATCGATGCCGTACTACAAGATGAGAAGTTCTCAGATGGTGTTATGGTGGTATTTGCTTACTTACTAATTCTCAAGCCAACTTCGATTGTGATTGGCAGCGTCTTAAGGAAGTTTCCAATATCAGATCAAGATCAAGATACTACTAGTATTAGTGGTCTTATCGCAGGTGGTGAGTTGATCGGTTATTTAGAGCGAGTGTTAATACTGACCTTTACGCTTGTGGGGAGCTATGCAGCTGTGGGTTTTGTATTGGCGGCTAAGTCAATATTTAGGTTTGGTGAGTTGAATAAATCAGACGACCGAAGCATGACTGAGTATGTGCTGATTGGTTCATTGATATCGGTGGTGATCACAACACTGGTAGGTACCTTAATATCACTTGGTTTGGGTGTGAAAATTAAATGACCAAAAAGGTATTCGGCAGTTTATTACTAGATAAGCTCGAATTTTACGGGATAACGATCAATTACAGGGAAGAGAGTTGCCCTTCTAATGTAGTGG
>NZ_JBFSUL010000121.1:0-1507 GCF_041467395.1 Vibrio sp. 10N.247.310.98
GGCTGTCTCTTGATCACAAGTCTGGTTAATCAAGAGACTTGGCGAGTTCATACCCTTCAAGGATGGTTTGTAACCTAAGCCATCCTTGCCATAACGTCTTTATAGAAGCGCGACCTGTTCGCTTGGTATTCTTCCAACCACCTAACCGAGCAATACCGTTGTAAACCCATGATATATTAGGCGCTTCTTTCGGTAGTTTTTTGCTCTCCAACTTGAGCCACATTAACTTCCACGCTTTGCCTTTTAATACCTGCTCACAACTGCTCTTAGATAACTCGTCTGATTCATTCATAAACCTCAACTGGAGTAACCGAGTCGCGATAAAAGCCAAAACGACGCTGAGCCTTTCTAAGTTATCCTTACTTTGCATTCTCAGTTGCTCAACTTCAGTCCCTTCACTTTTCCAGACTTTATGAAAATCTTCTATCAGCCAGCGCCGCTCATAATAACTGACGATTTTGAGTGCCTCTTCCTTGCTCGTTATCGGCTCTGAAGTCAGTAAGTGCCATGCGAGCTTATTACCACTCTCTCCTTGTTCTATACATCCCACGTAGTAAAGCGGAATGTTATCGAACTCTTTCTTGTTAGCAGGAGACTTGAGTGTCACGGGGGCATATTTGATATCTAAATGAGCCTTGCGAGCTTTACGACCGCCTTTTTGCGGTATTTCGAGCACTTTCTCTCCGGCTGATAACAGGGTAGAAGCATAGCTATAAAGACGATTATCGTGCTCTTCAATACAGCGGCTTTGCATTGAGCGAACGAGGAACCTTTGTTGTTGCTCTCGCTTGTAAGTGAGGTATTCAAATAGGTCGGCTTCTCTATCGCACACAGAAATGACATCCGAAATTTTATCGCCAAGTCGCTCAGCGACATGGCGAGAGGCTTGTTCCCACTTATAACTTTCTTTCTCTTTGTATGGTCGAGTCGCATGCTGGTGCCTTTGACCTCGCTTTTCTATATCACGAGTCCAGCGCTGTTGTTCAATTAAACCAATAACAGATTGAGTGTCGGGAGCAAAAAGTAAGGTTGAGTGTACAAACATGGCGCGATGTCGATTGCCTTGATTGGAGTGCCCGAGTTCATCTCGAATGCTGCGATGGGAGTAACTGAGAGAAGTGGTGTCTTCTAAGGCAAGAAGTGTTTGTTGCTCTAATGCTTCTTGTGCGGTGACATAAAAACCCGCTTCTGCGATATCTTCTGCTTTGATTTGCTCATTACGGATGAAGCGATAAGCCCCTTCCATTTCAGCAGGGGATATAATGAGTTTCGAGACGGGTACGCCAGGCTGCTCGGCCAGTGAGGCTGCGAGAGCAACGAGTCTTTGAGTGCGTCTAGGGTCATTAAGGTGGGCTTGACCGAACTGTTTTTGTGCCCAAAGGGTTGGCTCTATATAGGTCATGATAATCATCCTTGTCATTGCTTAGATGATCAGATCGTGAAACCTAAAAATAGTTCAAAAAAAATCCCCAAGCGTGGCTTAGGGATTTGTGTATAAGAGACAGCC
>NZ_JBFSUL010000122.1:0-1466 GCF_041467395.1 Vibrio sp. 10N.247.310.98
ATGTGTTACCGGTTTTATTGTTAATTTATAGACTCATCTAAGCGGAGAAGAGCCAACCGTTTAGTTATGAACAGTTCACCGCTATAGCTAAATGTATTTTGTTTGATTCAACGGAATGCTATCAATGAGTGATTTATGGATCCTTTAACGCAGGGCGTGTTAGGCGTTTCTTTGTCACAATCTGCCAGCAAAAAACAACATTTGGTTGTTGCTGGGGTATTAGGGCTGCTCTCCGGGTTAGCACCAGATTTGGATGCACTGATTAAGTCTCAAAGTGACCCTTTGTTGGCTTTGGAATTTCATCGACAATTTACCCATTCACTCTTCTTTATTCCCATTGGCAGTTTGATCTGCGCTTTGGTTCTGCATCACCTGATTGCAAAAAAACGTGGGCTTTCTTTCAAACAAAGTTGGCTGTTTTGTGCTCTGGGCTATGGTACTCATGCACTGTTAGACGCTTGTACCACCTATGGCACGCAGTTACTTTGGCCTTTCACCAACGCGCGTTTTTCTTGGAATACCATATCAATCATCGATCCTGTTTATACGCTTCCCATTCTAGTGTTGCTTGTGTTTGCGACGTTAAAACGAGCGCCTTGGCTAGCGCGTGTTGCGTTTACTTGGGCGCTAATTTATCCAACATTAGGGATGATTCAGCGAGACAGGGCAGAGGCGATTGGGTGGCAATTAGCGCAAGAAAGGCAACACACACCGATTCGATTAGAGGCAAAACCAAGCTTTGCGAATATCTTGGTTTGGAAAGTGGTGTACGAAACAGAGGCTCATTACCATGTAGACGCAGTGCGGGTTGGCACATCGGTAAGCACGTATCCCGGAGAGTCGATTGCGAAGCTGAATGTTAGCAGGGATTTACCTTGGCTTGACCCGGACTCTCAACAAGCCAAAGACATAGAACGTTTCCGCTGGTTTTCAAATGGTTATATCGCTCAGGACCCAACAGACGAGCTGCGTATTATCGATGTCCGATATTCAATTGTACCAAATCAAATGAAAGCACTATGGAGCATCAAGCTATCAAAAGCAGTTGATGCAAACGCGCATGTAAAATACGAAACTCATAGAGACAACACGCCAGAGTCGAGACAGATCTTCTTCGGTATGCTCACTGGCGATAAATGAGCTAGTTTTAAACTGATCTGCACCGTCAATACTGGATGCTACGTTAAGCGACTTTCCATACGTTTAGTTATCTCTGAATTGTTAATTTAGGGGAAGCTATAGCTCATTTATGCCCCATTGTGTGTTCACTTCGATGAGTGAACTACATCGGCAATCTATTTTTACAATACATAAACTAATGGTTAGGAAAAGGCCCGACACATTTTCTTTCTTCACTCTAGGTAGTCAGCATATTTAGATAGTATGGACAATAGGATAGAGTCAGACCATACTCAGGGCAAGATTACGAAGCCCCTTGCCCTGCAAGGACTTGCGAAAGGTAAGCG
>NZ_JBFSUL010000123.1:0-1426 GCF_041467395.1 Vibrio sp. 10N.247.310.98
TGAAGTGACCCCGTAAAGTTGGACATTTCTGTTAAGCGGCTTTCAAGGCCTGAGTTCGATATTCTATCGGAGTCAGGCCTTTTAGTTTCACTTTTATACGTTTGGTATTGTAGTACTCGATGTATTCTTTAATTTGCTCTATCAGAGCATCTGCATCTTCAAAGCTTTGGTTGTGATACATCTCTGTTTTGAGTAAAGCAAAAAAGTTTTCAGCAACCGCATTATCCAAGCAGTTACCTTTTCTCGACATGCTTTGTGTTAACCCACTCTCCGCTACCTTTTTCTGATACTGTCGATGACGATATTGCCAACCTTGATCGCTATGTATAATTGGCTTTGAGTTGGGTTTGAGCTTTGATATGGCTTCCGTTAGCATATCCGTGACAAGCGGCAAGCAGGCATTTTTGGCCACTCTATAAGCCACTACCTCCTGAGTAAACAAGTCGACCACGGGAGACAAGTATACTTTCTGCTCTTTGACTTTGAACTCCGTGACATCAGTTACCCACTTTTCATCGGGTTGAGTCGCACTAAAATCTCTTTCAAGCAGGTTAGGAGCAGCTGTTCCAGACTCTCCTCGGTATGAACGATACTTTTTAATCCTGACCGTCGATTTAAGGTTGAGCTGAGCCATAAGCCTTTGAACCGTTTTGTGATTAAGCACGAACCCCTGATTTTTTAGTTCCAAGTGAATACGGCGGTAGCCGTATCGACCCTTATGTTCATGATAAATTGACTTTATCAACCGCAGCTCACGTTCGTAGCTATTTGGGCGCTTGTTTGTTTGAGCTTGATAATAAAAGACACTTTTTGCCAGCTGTAGAGTCTGCAGTAAGTGCTTCAGCGGGTACTTGCCTTTAAGAGTTAGAGCTATGACCGCTTTTTCTTTGTTCGACGGTTTTTTTCCTGCTCCAACTCTTCCAACTTTTTTAGAACGGCATTCTCGGTTCGTAAGTAGACCAACTCCTCTTTTAGCTCCTCAAGTGTCATTTCATTATCAGGCTTAGTGGTACGTTGAGGTTGCTGTTTCATTGAGGGTCTTCCTTTCTGGCGCATTTTGAGCCCCTTGATACCGAGCTCATTAAATCTTTTGAGCCAGACAGAGAGTATCCCAGGGGATGAGAGGTTTAATACAGCGCTAGTGTGCGTGAGAGACCATTCATTCGTCCACATTAAATTCAATGCTTTTCGTTTTGTTTGAGCAGTCGCGGCATGCTTAGTTGGTAAAAATGAATCAGTACCATGGATGGCAAAGACTTGAGCCCAATACCGTATCTGCCTTGAAGAAATTGAATATTGTTTTGCTAAATAGAGAGATGACGTGCCATCTAAGTATTGCTTAGCAATGATACATTTTAGCTCACGGCTATATTTGGACATAAAAAGACCCCCAATAATTGGTGTCCAACTATTGGGGGTCAGTTCA
>NZ_JBFSUL010000124.1:0-1412 GCF_041467395.1 Vibrio sp. 10N.247.310.98
TAATGCCGATCAGTTAAAGCCAAAGCGATCGGTTGAAGGATCCTTCAGAGCTGTCAAAATCCAAGTGTATTTAATGCACTTGGATTTTTTTATGGATGTTTCTCAAGCTCTAAACATAATTAATGATTGGAAACCTAGCAGCGTTGAGACTTTGTCTGACTTGCTTCCAATTGAACTCATCGACGAAGCCTATTCTCTTACTGATACTGTCACGATGAGAAAGAGGAAATTAACTTTAGAATCCATGGTGTGGCTGCTTGTTGGAATGGCTATCTATAACAGTAAATCCATGAAAGATTTAGTGAACCAACTTGATATTGTCGACCGTACAGGTAAAGCTTTTGTCGCACCGAGTGCGTTAACTCAACGTCGAAAGACGTTGGGTGAAGACGCAATTAAAGCGGTCTTTGAGCGAATGACTACGTCATGGTTAAACAGTGCAAAGTTACCCCAATGGAATGGATTAACGCTGCTTGGCGTCGATGGCGTTGTTTGGCGAACGCCCGATAACCCGCAAAATGAAAAGGCATTTTCTCGACAAAAAGGGACGCAATATCCGCAAGTGAGAATGGTCTGCCAAATGGAACTAAGCAGTCACATTATTACGGCCAGTGCATTTGATAATTACAATACAAACGAAATGATATTAGCTGAAAAACTGATAGAAACAACACCAAACCATAGCGTAACAATGTTCGATAAGGGGTTCTATTCTTTAGGTTTATTACATAAATGGCAAGACTCTGGCTCAGAGCGCCATTGGCTTATCCCCCTCAAGAAAAATACACAATATGACATTGTTCAATCTTTAGGGCGAAATGACAAACTTGTTCAATTACACAGTAATCCAAGAGCTAGAAAGCTATGGCCTGATTTACCAAAGTCGATAACCGCTCGACTTGTCACTCGTAAAATTAAAGGAAAAGACTACCAAGTATTAACCTCCATGACGGACTCCCTGCGTTACCCATCAAAAGATATTGCAGGCCTTTATGAGCATCGTTGGGAAATAGAGCTGGGCTACCGAGAGCAAAAACAATACATGCTTGGAAACCGTCTTACGCTGCGAAGTCGTTTACCAGAGCTGGTCAAGCAGGAGTTATGGGGCATCTTGCTTACTTACAATTTAATCCGATATCAGATGGTCGAGCTCTGCTTCAATTTAAAGGGAAATTACCTTCCTTATCAACTGAGTTTTAACGGCACGTTAGCTCATGTATCAGCGTTACTTGTAGGCTTACCTTATTCAACACCAGGCGCAATACCTCGTCAGCTAAAGGGGTTCCACAACATGGCTGAAAGCTTAATACTTGAAGGGCGAAGGGAAAGGACATTCCCTAGAAGAGTTAAACCCAGACCACAACGGTATGCTAAGAACAAAAATGCCGTTCACTCTTAAGTGAACGGCATTA
>NZ_JBFSUL010000125.1:0-1359 GCF_041467395.1 Vibrio sp. 10N.247.310.98
ATAGATGGTGCCCCGGGCCGGACTTGAACCGGCACAGCGCGAACGCCGAGGGATTTTAAATCCCTTGTGTCTACCAATTCCACCACCAGGGCAACGCAATCTTGCGAGGCCGATTACTGAAAAGTAAAAACACCATCTCTCAGCGACCTAAGCCGTGAGAACGAGGTGTACTTTAACGGAAGGAAAAAATTCGTCAACAATAAATTTTATCTTTTAATTCAAGTGATTAATTATCGAACTCAAAAGAATAAATTTAGTGCAGCTTGTACGGTTCTTATACTTGGATTTCTAATTTAAACGGACAAATCACTGACAACCATTGATTCAAATACCAATTGAATGCGGTGATTTTATTGTTTTAAACCAAGCAAATGGCGTTTTCATGTGCTTTTCACATTCAACGATTAGAGTTTGAAGTAACTCTTATTAAGAAGTAAACATGTGAAACCACTAAAACGATATCAATATGAGCGCTATGCCGTTCTTTGTAACCTCGCCTACCCTAGAGTTTTTAAGCAGACTCGCTATGGTTTTGACCCTAATGGACAACGCATCATCAAGAACCAGTTTGGTAAAACCATGATTAGAGTGTTGTGGAGTAGCGACAAAGATGAAGTGGTTGTGGTAATCAAAGGATCGCACAGTATCTCAGATTGGCTACTAACCTTTGCTCTATGGACCAGAAGCTGTAAGAGAATTGGGCTCAATTATCGTGTGCATGCGGGTTTCTACCATCTAATGTTTCAAGAGAGCCAGCCAAGTCGTAATGAAGATAAGCTTGGCTTAACCGTTATTGAGCGCTTGGAAGCCACGCTCACACCTCTCATCGAACAAGGAAAAAGAGTGTCTATTACTGGCCACTCTTCCGGAGGCGCTATCGGTTGTGTCTTCGCTGATTACTTTGATCAAAAGTACCCAGGCTGTATTAAACGAATAGTGACTTTTGGCCAACCCGCCATTGGTGATTGGAGCTTTCGAAAGCACTATCGCATGAGTAAGAAGACCTACCGAATTTGCTGTGACATCGACATCGTGACCTTCATGCCACCGGTTCCTTTGCTCTATTGGCATGTAGGTAAAGTGCTTTGGCTTTATAACGGACGAATCTATGAGAACACTCCTACATTAATCCGCCTTGGTCGCTCTATCTTTAGTTGGCTGATAAGACCTTTCTCTTACCACTTGATGAGCAAGTATATCCGTAACAAAGATTTCTTTGATAAGCATTGAAATGGGTACGTAGGAAGCTTTTAGCGGGGCCAGAAACGAAAAAACCAGTCACTAGGACTGGTTTTTTCTGAATTATGGAGGCGCCTCCCGGAGTCGAACCGAGGTCCACGGATTTGCAATCCGCTGCAT
>NZ_JBFSUL010000126.1:0-1349 GCF_041467395.1 Vibrio sp. 10N.247.310.98
TGGCTCTTCTCCGCTTAGATGAGTCTATAAATTAACAATAAAACCGGTAACACATTGATTTATAATCGCTTCCCACCTTATATCTCAGTATTGTAGTTTGTCGTTATTATCTTCCGCTCTATTTAACTTTAAAGGCCAATCCGTACAGTCTGTAACGCTCGAAGAAAGCTCTCATTCAGTACTCGTCAAATGCAAGCGAGATAGACGCTGTAAAGTTGTTGACCCTGAGACTGGAGCACCGCGCACAGTCGACCACTATGTTCACCGTCGCCTGTCGGATTTACCTGTCAGTGGTCGCCCTTGCGTTATAGAAATTGAATTGGCTCAGACAAGAGATAGGCTCGGCCGAAGGTTGGTTGAAGCGACTGATTTTGTTGATAAGGGGAGTCGTTATACCAAGAGATTCTGTCACTTTATTAGTGGACTATGCCGCTATATGAGCATCCACGCAGTGTCTAAGCATTTAGACATACGCTGGGAAACCGTGAAAAATATCGATAAAGCATTTCTGTTATCTACCTTGCCTGCTTTAGAGCCTAAGAGGTTGACCAACCTTGTTCATATTGGCGTTGATGAAGTCGCCAGGGCTAAAGGCCATGACTATATGACCGTCGTTTATGATCTCGTTTCAGGACAACTTATTTGGGTTGACCATGGGCGGACTTCAAACGTACTCATCAACTTTTTTGAACAATTATCACCGCAAACGAGGGACGGCATCCAAGCGGTATCAATGGATATGGGGCAATCTTACCAATCAGCAGTGAGAAACGCTCTTCCGAATGCAGACATCGTTTTTGACCGGTTTCACGTTATGCAGAACTACTCTCTTCTGATAAGGAAAGAGCGTAATAAAGCGTTTAGGAAAGGAACACATGACGAGAAGAAAATGCTTAAAGGGACGCTATTTTTACTCCTCAAAAATGCGCCGAAATTAAGCGATAAGCAGTCAGATAGGCTAGATGATTTACTTGAAAGCAATAAGACTCTTTGTACGATTTATATGCTCAAAGAGCAGCTTCAAGCCTTATGGGATGAACGTAATTTTGACCTGATGATCGCAGCTCTTGATGCGTGGTGCCAGCTTGCTAAAAAGACGAGGATCTTATCTCTCATCAACTTCGCAGACGCGCTTTGGGAGAGAAGAGTTGGGATCTGCAATTATGCAAAATATAAGCTGACGAATGCCCGAGTGGAAGCAGGGAATGTATCGATAGGTCTTCTTAGACGGCGAGCCCGAGGAGTAAGGGATACTGATTACTTTAAATTGAAGATTAGACAAACCTCAATCCTAGAAACTCACTCTACCATTTACCCAGAAATCAAGCTCATCTAAGCGGAGAAGAGCC
>NZ_JBFSUL010000127.1:0-1342 GCF_041467395.1 Vibrio sp. 10N.247.310.98
TGATGTATGGAATCCACTCCCTCCTTAGCAATCTAGACTTAGGATAGTGAGAAAAAACCGAGGGTTCCAATATGTTGACTAAAAATGTTATCGCTATCGACCTAGCAAAAAATGTGCTTCAAGCCTGCCATATCAGTGTTCATGGTGAATTGCTTTCCAACAAACCGTTAAGCCGACAAAAAATGAAGGAATTTCTTGCTAAGGCAAAACCTTCTATTGTCGCCATGGAAGGTTGCTGTGGTTGTCACTATTGGGGACAGTTAGCTGAAAGATTTGGACATGAAGTACGAATCATCAATCCCAAAAAAGTAAAAGGATACCTTGAAGGTCATAAAACTGATCACAACGACGCTCTGGCCATTGCTAATGCCGCGATACAAATAGGTATCAAATGCAGTCGCCCAAAATCGCTTGAACAACAATCTATGCAATCTTTAGAGAGTAGTCGTCGTTTCTTATCTCGCAGTGTTGTTTCTTTAGGACAGCACATTCGAGGAACAATTTTAGGATACGGTATTGCTAATCCAAAAGGTGAAAAAGGTTTGAAGGCTTCTGTTCAAACTGTTTTGGATGGAGAGACAGAAATACCCGCTAATGTAGTGTCTGTTTTATCTATGCTGTGGGAGCAGTACAAACAGCTAAAATCGAAGCTCATAGCATTCGAAAAAGAAAAGAATGCGTTAACTCGCCAAATAGAGCCATGCCAGAGATTGATGGCAATCGAAGGAGTTGGCGAAGTTACAGCTGCAATGCTTTATACAACCCTTGGTGATGGTAAGCAGTTCAAGAACGGTAGACAAGCTTCTGCATTCATTGGTCTCACTCCTAAACAACATAGTTCTGGTGGCAAAGTGTTCATGATCGGCATTGATAAGTGTGGTGGCGTCAAAGAGCTACGCTCTCTACTTTATCTCGGTGCCATGTCTTATGTTGGAAGGTTGCCTGAAATACCGATAACTCAAAAAGATGCTTGGCTTAAAAAAATAATTGAACGTATTGGTTTTAAAAAAGCCTGTATTGCTCTTGCTAATAAAGTGGTCCGAACAGCATGGGCAATGCTTAGGAACGAAACAAAATATTCACCTATTTTAATAACAGCGTAAACCACTAAACACACAATACTAATTTAAAGTTTTACAAAATGATGATGCAAAAAAGGTAAGACCAACCTACTGAAAACCTGGCCATTCCTTCACGCTATTAAAAGCTGATAACTCGATGAGGACAGTAGGTGCGCAAACATCAAAGGCTAGAAGGTAGCGCCTTCAACAAGAAGCCGTATATACGACCGCATCTTAACTTTAATCGCTAAATCACTTTGTAAATACGTGGATTCCATATA
>NZ_JBFSUL010000128.1:0-1207 GCF_041467395.1 Vibrio sp. 10N.247.310.98
TTTTCTCACTATCCTAAGTCTAGATTGCTAAGGAGGGAGTGGATTCCATACATCAACTTAGAGTTGTTGCTCTTCACTAAACAAGCACGATCATATTGACCAACATTTTCTAATGTAAGATGGTGATATATTATTGGTTTTATTTAGATTCTTGGGTAGCGTTTTATGAAAAGGAAAGAACAGTTAAAAGTGCTAGCAGCTAATTGCGGTACTACGTCACAATGCCCTTACTGTAACTATGAGCTAGAGAAAGTACCTAAACGTAAAGCAAAGTGTAAATCTTGTAAGAAGCCCATTTACCCAAGAAAAGAGCCATTGTCTGGTGCTCAACGCCTCTATCGTGAGGGCGATTTGTTTCTGTTGGAAGAACTGAAAGCGCTAGCAGATGGATGGTGGCGTGACTGGTATGAAGCTAATAAGGGCGTATTAAATGCACGTAAAAATTTAGCAAAAGAATGGAATGTTGATGAAGTCAATGTGTCAATTGCAGATGCTAGATGGAGAGAGTCTCATACTAACCTAGCTGAAGCGACCGAAAAGCAAGATTGGGATCTAGTCTATTCGGCCTATGAGTCTATGCTGAGGCAAGTACAAAGAGAAAAAAGCCAAGATAAAACACCTTTGGAAGAGTTGGTAGCTGGGCTTTTGGTCACTGGTTATGGGCGTGAGCGATCTATTAACGGTTACTTATTGGAGCATAGAATCGGCAGGCCGCAATACATGTTGATTGACCAACTAACTACTGAGGCAAGCGAAGTTTATGAATTGGTTAAAGGCACCAATACAGCAAAGACCTATTGTACATTGTTGAATGTGTCATTAGATACGGTGATTAACCGTTACAAAGATGAACTCAAAGAAGATGATGAGATAAGAGATAGCTTAGAACAAAAAGGAGCCCCTTCAAGTGCTACAAACATCGCATCCACTTTAAATGTTGTGGAGACGCCACCTAAGGAGTCCAAGAAAAACAATGCCGCCTCAAAGCTACCAATATTGCTTCTCATACTGGCAGTAGTAATCGTGATTTTTATGAACACATAATTGCCCCATTCTGCGTTTCGGCAGCTAGCTATCACAGAATGCAGCCGCCAATTTTGACCTACTTGTTCTTATGTCTAGAGCTCTAACTATGTGACCAAATCTGCTAATCCACTACATTAGAAGGGCAACTCTCTTCCCTGTAATTGATCGTTATCCCGTAAAA
>NZ_JBFSUL010000129.1:0-1159 GCF_041467395.1 Vibrio sp. 10N.247.310.98
ACCCAGAAAGCCAAGATGTTGCCGAGCTACAAGCGATGGTAGCTGCTCTGATGTCGGAGAAAAATGAGTGGAAACAAGAGCGCCAATCGCTGCTTGAACAACTCAAACTCGCCTTCGACCGTCAGTTCGCGAAACGCTCGGAGGCATTAAAGCCTTACGATGAATCACAAGGTGACCTCTTCAACGAAGCGGAATGTGAAGCCGTTAAAGAAGACGAGGTTGAGGTGACAACCACGACCACAACGAAAAAGCGCGGTAAACGTAAACCTCTGCCTAAGACCTTGCCTCGTGAGGTTATCGAACTTGATGTAGACGACCATGAAAAGCAGTGCGCTTGCTGCAATCATAGCCTGCATAAAATCGGGGAAGACCGCAGCGAGAAGCTAGAGTTCACGCCAGCGGTACTCAAAGTGTTGGAATATGTTCGTCCTAAGTACGCTTGCCGCCAGTGCGAGAAAACAGGCGACAGCAGCCGAATCGTTCAGAAGCCATCCCCTCAGAGCCTCATCCCTAAAAGCTTCGCCACAGAAAGTTTGCTGACCAACATCATTCTTGGAAAATACCAATACGCGATGCCACTTTATCGTCAAGAATCGCTGTTTACCCAGTCGGGTATCGAGCTATCACGTACCACCATGGCTAGGTGGGTCATCCAAGTCAGTGAGAAGTTCGCCCCGCTGTATGCCGCCTTGAAAGAGCAGCTACTTCAACAAGTGGTGGTTCAAGCGGATGAAACGCCGCTCAATGTGCTCAAAGAAGAGAAGCAGTGTTATATGTGGCTCTACTGCTCAGGCGCTGACTCACCCGAAGCGGCACTGCCGAATGTGAAAAATATTGCCTTGTACGACTATCAAAACAGTCGCGCGAGGGCGTGTCCCGTGGACTTTTTAGGTGACTACAACGGTTATCTACAAACCGATGGCTACGCGGCCTATGATGGACTTCATCAAGTCACCAATGTGGGGTGCTTAGCGCATGCTCGTCGCAAGTTCATGGATGCTAAAAAGCTTCAAGGGAAAGGTAAATCGGGCAAGGCTGATAAGGCGCTGGCTAAAATCCAAAAACTCTACGGGATAGAATCGCGCTTAAAAGGTGCGCCTGCCGAAGAGCGAAAAGCAGAGCGTCAAGCGCTTGCCAAGCCGATACTGGATGAGCTTTA
>NZ_JBFSUL010000130.1:0-1096 GCF_041467395.1 Vibrio sp. 10N.247.310.98
CCTCGCCAAGCTTGGAAAATAGAGCACACGCTAACCGACATTATCTTCTTAACAATTGCAGCAGTGATTGCTGGTGCTGAAGGTTGGGAGGATATTGAAGATTTTGGTGAAGATAACTTGGAATGGCTTAGGCAGTATGGTGATTTCAAACAAGGCATACCAGTACACGATACCATTGCCCGAGTTATCAATCTTATTTCCGCCAAGCAACTGCAACGATGCTTTACTGCGTGGATGAAAGACTGTCATGAGACGACAGAGGGTGAAGTGATTGCTATCGACGGCAAAACTCTCAGAGGCACATACAACAAAGACAAGCGTTGTGGTGCAATCCATATGGTTAGTGCCTTTAGTGCAGCAAACCAAGTTGTACTAGGACAAGTGAAGACTGCGGATAAAAGCAATGAAATAAAAGCGATCCCTGAACTGCTTGAAATGCTTTCCTTGCGAGGTTGTTTAGTGACTATTGATGCTATGGGATGCCAGAAGGATATAGCTGAAAAGATAGTCGCTCAAGATGCAGATTATCTCTTAGCGGTAAAAGGTAATCAAAAACGATTGGAGCAAGCGATTAGCCAAGTGTTTAATTCTAGTATGATTAATAGTTTTGAAGGTGATAAATACGTCACTCAAGAGAAAGGGCATGGTCGTACAGAAACGCGTTTGAGTATGGTTGTTCACAATACAGATTTCTTAGGCTATATAGCGTTTGATTGGGCTGAACTCTCCACAATTGGTATGGTCGTTTCAATTCGTCAAGAAGGTGATAAGCCAGCAGAAACAATGCAAATCAAGCACTACATAAGCTCAGCAAAACTAACGGCTAAAGCTTTACTAGAGAGCACGCGAGCACATTGGAGCATTGAAAATCAGATGCACTGGCGATTAGACGTTGGTTTTAAAGAAGATGAATGTCGGATACGTCGAGAGCAAGCCGGTGAGAATTTAGCAGTTATAAGACATATAGCTTTAAATCTGCTGACGGAAGAAATCAGCTTCAAAGCAGGGATCAAAAGAAAGCAGAAAAAAGCGAACCGCAATAACGCTTACCTTTCGCAAGTCCTTGCAGGGCAAGGGGCTTCGTAATCTTGCCCTG
>NZ_JBFSUL010000131.1:0-1054 GCF_041467395.1 Vibrio sp. 10N.247.310.98
GGCTTTGTTGCGTAATTCAATGGAACTAAATCAAGAACCTACGATCTGATCAGCTACCACCACTCTCTCTCGTAGCCTTATGCCTAAACCTCGTTACAAAACAACCAACTGGAAGCAATACAACCAATCACTCATTAACCGTGGTTCTTTGACCTTCTGGATTGATGAAGAAGCAATAAGTGGGTGGTCGCAAAGCAAACAGAATAAGCGCGGGAGGCCACGTCGGTTCAGTGATTTAGCTATTACGACAGCACTCATGGTGAAACGAGTTTTTTCTATGCCACTGAGAGCGCTGCAAGGATTTATCGACTCGATATTTAGGTTAGCCCATGTGCCGTTAAGTTGTCCGCATTACACCTGCATCAGTCGTAGGGCCAAGCAAGTTGAGGTCTCATTTAAGACTAAAACGAGAGGAGCGATACAACACCTAGCCATTGATGCAACTGGCCTTAAGGTTTATGGCGAAGGTGAATGGAAAGTCAAAAAACACGGTACGGATGGCAAGCGTAGAGTCTGGCGAAAGCTTCATATTGCCGTCGATACCAACACTCATGAGATCATTGCCGCCGAGCTAAGTTTATCGACGGTTACAGATGGCGAAGTACTCCCGAACTTACTGAAACAAACACGCCGAAGTATCCTTGAGGTGTCTGGTGATGGCGCTTACGACACGAGAGCGTGTCACGCTGCTATTAAGATGAAGGGAGCCATTGCGCTTATTCCCCCAAGAGAAGGGGCAGCCTTCTGGGAGCGTGGTCACCCTCGAAATCTCGCCGTGGGTTGCCAGAAATTATACGGCTCAAATAGGTATTGGAAAGAGCGGTATGGATACCACAAACGTTCATTGTCAGAAACAGCGATGTATCGAGTTAAACAGTTGCTAGGAGGACGATTGAGCTTAAGAAATTACAATGCACAGGTGGGTGAAACTTACGCGATGATAAAAGCGTTGAACAAGCTTACTGGGTTAGGTATGCCTGAAACTTGTCGTATTGATTAAGAAATACGCGAAACGGGGTAGTTCTATCTTTAAATTTAATTACGCAACAAAGCC
>NZ_JBFSUL010000132.1:0-1020 GCF_041467395.1 Vibrio sp. 10N.247.310.98
CGAGCAAGGCGCTCCTATCGTAGTGAAAGCTGACGGTCTTGCGGCAGGTAAAGGCGTTATCGTTGCGATGACCCTTGAAGAAGCAGAAGACGCAATCAAAGACATGCTAGCGGGCAACGCCTTTGGCGAAGCAGGCAGCCGCGTTGTTATCGAAGAGTTCCTCGAAGGCGAAGAAGCAAGCTTCATCGTAATGGTTGACGGCTCTAGCGTGCTTCCTATGGCCACCAGCCAAGATCACAAACGTGTTGGCGACAAAGACACTGGGCCAAACACGGGCGGCATGGGTGCTTACTCTCCTGCGCCGGTTGTAACTCCAGAAATCCACAACCGTATCCTTGAGGAAGTTATCTACCCAACGGTACGTGGTATGGACGCAGAAGGCGCACCTTACACAGGTTTCCTTTACGCTGGCCTAATGATCGATGCTGACGGCACACCTAAAGTTATCGAATACAACTGCCGCTTTGGCGACCCTGAAACGCAACCTATCATGATGCGTATGGAGTCAGACCTTGTTGAACTTTGCCTAATGGCTATCGACGAGAAGCTCGACGAAGCAGAATCGAAGTGGGATCCACGCGCTTCTATCGGTGTTGTTCTTGCGGCTGGCGGTTACCCTGCTGACTACGCAAAAGGTGACGTTATTTCACTACCAACAAGCGAAGTTGAAGGCCAAAAGGTTTTCCACGCGGGTACGACAAATAATGAAGCTGGCGACGTTGTGACAAACGGCGGTCGTGTACTTTGTGCAACAGCACTGGGCAATACGGTTTCTGAGGCTCAAGAGCGCGCTTACGCGTTGACGAAGCAAGTTAGCTGGAATGGTATGTTCCACCGCAATGATATTGGTTACCGTGCGATTGCGCGCGAACAAGAGCAGTAAACAATCTTGTTGCTCGCTTACTTTCCAATAACAGTAAGCAAATGACAGCAAGTGAATAACAGAAAAAGGCGCCTCAATAGGCTAATGCCGATCAGTTAAAGCCAAAGCGATCGGTTGAAGGATCCTTCAGAGCTGTC